>CAJFNF010000003.1 GCA_904394215.1 uncultured Faecalibacterium sp. | reverse complement strand
CAACCTGAGCGAGATGCTGGCCCTCAACATCTACTCCACCTTCTACGGCCGCAGCGGCGCCCAGTGGAAGGGCATCGGCCAGGCCAAGGCCGTGGTCTTCTTCCTGATCGTTGTGGTCATCTCCCTGATTCAGCTCCGGTTTACCCGTTCGAAGGAGGTGCAGTCCTGATGTCCAAATCCAAGCGCTTGTCCAACAACATCACCACCGTCATCATGGCCCTCCTCTGCCTGCTGTGGGTCTACCCCATCGTCCTGATTTTCATCAACAGCCTGAAAGTCGAGGGCACCTTCACCACCTCCACCGTCTTTGCCCTGCCCACCGCTGAGAACTTCGCCGGCCTGGGCAACTACATTTACGGCATCGTCAAGATGAACTTCCTGTCCAGCTTCCTGTACAGCCTGGTCATCACCGTCACCAGCGTGTTTTTGATCCTGCTGTGCTGCTCCATGTGCGGCTGGTATCTGACCCGGGTTCACAACGCTCTGTCCAAGGGCATGAACCTGCTGATCGTCTTTTCGATGGTGGTCCCCTTCCAGATGGTGATGTTCACCCTCTCCAAAACCGCCGACACCCTCAAGCTGAACACCCCCTGGAACATCTGCATCATCTATCTGGGCTTCGGCGCCGGCCTGGCGGTGTTCATGTTCACCGGCTTTATGAAGAGCGTGCCCATCGAGATTGAGGAATCCGCCATGATCGACGGCTGCAATCCCATCCAGCTGTTCTTCCGGATTGTGTTCCCCATCCTGAAGCCCACCATGATCTCCACCGCCATCCTGGAAACCATGTGGGTCTGGAACGACTACCTCCTTCCCACCCTGGTGCTGGACATCAAGAAGTACCGCACCATCCCCATGGCCATCCAGTATTTCCGCGGCGGCTACGGCCGGGTGGAACTGGCCCCCATGATGGCCTGCATCATCATCGCCATTGTCCCCATCATTATCCTGTATGTCGCCTGCCAGAAGTACATCATCGAGGGCGTCATTGCCGGCGCTGTCAAGGGATAAGAAGGAGGGATTTTCATGCGTGCAAGCGGCATCCTGATGCCTGTGTTCAGCCTGCCGGGCCCCTACGGCATCGGCACGCTGGGCCGTGAAGCCTACCGCTTTGTGGACTTTCTCTCACAGGCCAAACAGACCTTTTGGCAGATCCTCCCCATCGGCCCCACCGGCTATGGGGACAGTCCCTATCAGAGTTTTTCCGCCTTTGCAGGGAATCCCTATTTCATCGACTTCGGCCTGCTGGCCCGGCAGGGATATCTGGAGGAATCCGAACTGCCCCCGGCCCAGCCGGTGGAGCCCATCCAGTACAGCGAGCTGTACCTCCAGCGCCCGCTGATTCTGGCCAAAGCTGCCCGGCGGCTGCTGGCCGCCCCCACCGAAGGGTACCAGCAGTTTTGCCAGGCACAGTCCTTCTGGCTGGAGGATTATGCCCTCTTCATGGCCATCAAGGAGGAACAGGGCCAGGCAGGCCTGGCCCACTGGCCCGACCCGCTGCGGTGCCGCCAGCCTGATGCCATTGCCGATGCCCGGGAACGCCTGGCCGGGCGCTGCGGCTACTATAAGGCAGTCCAATACTTTTTCTACCAGCAGTGGCAGGATCTGAAAGCTTACGCCAACCGCAAGGGCATCCAGCTGATCGGCGACATCCCCATCTACGTCAGTCCTGATTCCAGCGACCTGTGGACCAGGCCCGAACTGTTCCAGACCGACGGGCAGGTCCACCTGACCCGGGTAGCCGGGTGTCCCCCTGATTCCTTTGCGGCCGACGGCCAGCTGTGGGGCAACCCCCTCTATGACTGGCCCCGCCACGCCGCCGAGGATTTCGCCTGGTGGAAGCAGCGGCTTCGCCACGCCACCTCCATCTACAACCTGGTGCGGATCGACCACTTCCGGGGTTTTGAAAGCTACTTTTCCATCCCGGCGGGGGACACCACCGCCCACGGCGGACAGTGGGTCAAAGGCCCGGGACTGGCCTTCATCCACGCCATGCACCAGGCGGTGGGCCGGGATGCGGTCATTGCCGAAGACCTGGGGTACCTGACCGACGAAGTGAAGGCCCTGCTGGCTGCCAGCGGCTGCCCCGGCATGAAGATCATGCAGTTTGCCTTTGACAGCCGGGAACCGGGGAACTATCTCCCCTACACCTATACGCCCAACAGCGTGGTCTACACCGGCACCCATGACAACGTCACCACCCAGGGCTGGCAGCAAACCGCCAGCCCCCAGGATATCCAGTACGCCTGCCGTTATCTGCGCTGCACCCCCGAAGGCCTGACCGATGCCATGATCTGCGCCTGCTTGTCCAGCGTATCTTCCATGGCAGTGATCCCCATGGCGGACTGGCTCCATCTGGGGCCCGAGGCCCGCATCAATACCCCCAGCACCCTGGGCAGCAACTGGCAGTGGCGGCTGGACCCTTGCCTCCTGACCAGCCAGCTGGCCCAGACCATCGCGGAGCTCACCAGTCTCTACGACCGGGCCCCCATCCAAACCTGATACCTCCCATTTTACCCTTTCTCCTTATTTTGCGCAGCGAAGGCCGCTGTGCCGTCTCACGGCGGCACAGCGGCTTTCGCCTGTCTGCGGGCAGGTTTGCCAAAGGAAGCTTCAGCCCTCACGATTCCTTTGCTGCCCAAAAGATTGCACCGGAACATTTTTTCACGGTTCAAAATTGTAAGCCTTATCACATTCAAACGCAGGTACGTTTGTTTATTCTCGATTTTTTCACAACAACCTCACAAAGCTTGTCCTAACCAAGCTGTGCGATGTCTTGTTGTTTTTTGTGTAATATGCTATAATTCAGGTAACTTAGTTCCCGCGAACTGCGCGGGGGCCAACCTGAAAGGAGCCCTACTTATGGAATATACAACCTCATCTGGCGCAATTGCCATGCCTGCGCACTATGCTCTTGTCCCGCAGGATGAAATGGTCTACCTGGAAGGCGGCGCACTCTTTGATATCAGCAAGGAACAGGTCCTCCAGTTCGGCGTCAATGTTGTGGTAAACGGCCTGACCCTTTTCGGCGGCATTCTGTTTTCTTCCGGCGTTTCCATGCTGGCCTGTGCCCTGATTGGCACCACCTCCACCACCGGGCGCAAGCTGCTGAATGACTTTTTCTCGTCTTTGAACCCTACCCAGTGGGTTGCCTTCGGCTTTGCCGCCGCGCTGGGTACCGCCTATGGCGTCGGCCAGGCCGTATACTACTATAACGCTCTGATTGACCCGCTGGTCAAGGCGTTCCAGGAGGCCTTTGCAGACGCCGCGGCCTCCACGACCACACCTGTCCCCGCAGCGGCCTAATTGAGGCAGCTGTTTTTGGCGGGCACGCCTGCCAAGCATTATGTTAGAAAGGAGTTTTTCTTATGCAGAATCTTCGTATGCCTGCACATTATGCAGCCATTGATTCATCCGAACAGCGTATGATTCAGGGCGGCGGCCCTGTCAGTGATGCCCTTGTCAGCTTTGCCGAGAGCCTGCATCTGACCGATATCTACCGCGGCTCTTCGGTGATCGCCATTTCCTTCACCTTTGTCCCCGCCCTGCTGTTTACCGCTGTCCGTGCCGTCATCGGCCTGAGCCAGGAACTGGCCGGCGGTATCCTTGATATGTTCAAACAGTTCTGAACGGCCTTCCCCGCAGCCGCGGAGCAGCCGATCCCATTCCCGATTCCTTTGCCTGAAAAACGCCGCAGCGTCCTATGCCCTGCGGCGTTTTTTGTTTCGCTGGATTTCTCCATATCCGTATTTTTTGCCCGGCAAAACCAGCTTTTTTGATTTTATCCCCAAAGGCCGGTCCAATGCTCCGCCAGGTCAGCGAAGCTTCCAAAAGCAATTTTCAATCCCTCTATTTTTTTGTGGAATCTATCTTTTGGCCTGAAATGAAAATTTTCTGCAACTTTGCATCAACCAGCAACAATAGTACATGTTATTTTGGGACCAAATTCTTTATTATTAAATTGTAGTCAATCGCCGGGGCCGCGATCAAAGACCCCATGCAGTGTATAAGGAGGAAACGAGAATGAAGGATGTCCGTATTTGGAAGCAGGAGCTGGCGGACGGTGTCCACGCCGCCCGGCTGGCCTCCCTCTATTGCTGTGAGCCCAACCAGACAGCGCCCCAGGCCCAGCGGTATGCCGCAGCTCTGGACGGCCTGGAATCCACCTTCGGTCCCCACAGCGGCGCGGCCCTGTTCAGTGCGCCGGGCCGCACCGAGATCGGCGGCAACCACACCGACCATCAGCACGGCCGGGTGCTGGCCGGCAGCGTCAACATTGACATGATTGCGGCCGCCGGCCCCAACGACAAGGGCCAGCTGCGGGTCCAGAGCGAGGGCTATTCTCTGTGCGTCATCGATCTGGATGACCTGGCCGCCCGCAAAGAGGAGGAGAACACCAGCGCCGCCATCCTGCGGGGTGAGTGCGCTGCCTTTGCCCAGCGGGGCGCCAAACTGTCGGGCCTGGACGTCTATGTCACTTCCAACGTGCCCAAGGGCAGCGGTGTTTCCTCCAGCGCCGCCTTTGAGGTGCTGATTGGCACCATCCTCAACGAGCTGTTCATGGAGCAGAAGGTTTCCCCCATCGCCATCGCCCAGATCGGCCAGTGGGCGGAAAACGTCTACTTCGGCAAGCCCTGCGGTCTGATGGATCAGATGGCTTCCAGCGTGGGCAACATCATCACCATTGACTTTGCCGACCCTGCCAACCCGGTGGTGGAACCGGTGGATGTGGACTTCTCCAAGGCCGGCCTGGCCCTGTGCATCCTGGATTCGGGCGCCGACCACGCCGACCTGACCGACGAGTACGCTGCCATTCCCGCCGACTGCCGTGCTGTGGCCAAGATCTGCGGCGGCGAAGTGCTGCGGGAAGTCCCCTTTGAGACCTTCCTGGCCAGCATCCCCGCCTGCCGCCAGGCCTGCGGCGACCGGGCCGTCCTCCGGGCTTTCCACTTCTATGCTGACAACGACCGGGTGTCCAGCCAGGTGGCATCACTCCGGGCCGGGGACTTTGAGACCTTCCTCTCCCTGGTCAATGAATCGGGCCGCAGCAGCTGGGAGTATCTGCAGAACGTGATTCCCGCCGGCTACACCACCCACCAGGAGGTGGCCGTCACCATCGCCGCCGCCAAGCATCTGCTGGCCGGCGCAGGAGCCGTCCGTGTCCACGGCGGCGGATTTGCAGGCACCGTCCAGGCCTTTGTCCCCCTGGATCAGCTGAACGCATTCAAGGCCGGCATCGAAGCCATCATCGGCGAGGGCCGCTGCCATGTTCTTTCCATTCGTCCTGAAGGAGGCGCAGTTCTGTGATTTACAATGCCATTCAGCAGCTCGTCAACTACGGGCTGGACACCGGGCTGATTCAGCCTGATGACGAAATCTACATCCGCAACCAGCTTCTGATGACCATGCAGCTGGACAATTTTGAGGAGCCGGAAGGCGACTGCTATTACATCGACCTGGAATCCATCCTCAAGGAACTGGTGGATGACGCGGTGGCCCGGGGCATCTGCGAGGATAACTCGGTGGCCCGGGACCTGTTCGACACCAAGCTGATGGGCGTGCTGACCCCCCGGCCCAGCATTGTCCGGGCCAACTTCTGGGAGAAGTACGAGGAAGAGGGCCCCAAGGCTGCCACCGACTGGTTCTATCAGTTCAGCCAGGACACCGACTACATCCGCCGCTACCGGATCAAGAAGGATCTGAAGTGGGTCACCAAGACCCCCTACGGCGATCTGGATATCACCATCAACCTGTCCAAGCCCGAGAAAGACCCCAAGGCCATCGCCGCCGCCAAGCTGGCCCCCCAGAGCGCTTATCCCAAGTGCCAGCTCTGCCGTGAGAACGAGGGCTACGCCGGCCGGATGAACCATCCCGCCCGGGAAAACCACCGGATCATCCCCATCACCATCAACGACAGCGACTGGAACCTGCAGTACAGCCCCTATGTCTACTATAACGAGCACTGCATCGTCTTCAACAGCGTCCACACCCCCATGAAGATCGAGCGTGCCACCTTCCGCAAGCTGCTGGACTTTGTGGCCCAGTTCCCCCACTACTTTGTGGGCAGCAATGCCGACCTGCCCATCGTGGGCGGCAGCATCCTGAGCCACGACCACTTCCAGGGCGGCCACTATGAGTTTGCCATGGCCAAGGCCCCCATCGAGAAGCCCTGGACCTTCCCCGGCTATGAGGATGTGGAGGCCGGCATCGTCCGCTGGCCCATGAGCTGCATCCGCCTCACCTGTGACGACGACGAGCGCCTGGTGGATCTGGCCGACAAGATTCTGAAGGCATGGCGGGGCTACTCGGACGAGAGCTGCTTCATCTTCGCCGAGACCGACGGCGAGCCCCACAACACCATCACCCCCATCGCCCGGATGCGGGACGGCAAGTTCCAGCTGGATCTGGTGCTGCGGAACAACATCACCACTCCTGAGCATCCCCTGGGAGTGTTCCATCCCCATGCCAAGCTCCACCACATCAAGAAAGAGAACATCGGCCTGATCGAAGTGATGGGCCTGGCCGTCCTGCCCAGCCGTCTGAAAAACGAGATTGCCGAGCTGGAAACTGCCCTGGTCAACCGGACCCCGCTGGACCAGTACAGCGAATCCATCCAGAAGCATGCCGAGTGGGCAGGCCAGCTGCTGGCCAAGTATCCTGACCTGAATGCCGACAACGTCCAGGGCATCGTCCAGGAGGAAATCGGCCACGTCTTTGCCCAGGTGCTGGAAGATGCCGGCGTCTACAAGCGGGACGAGGCAGGCCAGGCAGGCTTTGTCCGCTTCCTGGAGAGCGTCCGCTGATTGTACATTCCATCTTCCAAGGAGGGCTGCCCCATGTCCCGCAACATTCTGGAAATCTGTGTAGACAGCACCGCCAGCGCCCTGGCGGCCCGCTCCGGCGGCGCCGACCGGCTGGAACTGTGCGCTGACCTGTCCATCGGGGGCACCACCCCTTCCCTGGCCCTGGTCAAACAGGTCAAGGCCGAGACCGGCCTGCCGGTGCGGGTGCTGCTGCGTCCCCGGGCGGGGGATTTCTGCTATGATCCATGGGAGCTGGCCCAGATGGAAGAACTGGCGGCCCAGCTGGTCGGGGCCGGCGCCGACGGCATCGTCACCGGCGTCCTGACCCCGGAAGGGGATCTGGACCTGCCCGCCATGGAGCGGATCTGCCAGGCAGCCCGCCAGGCTGCCCAGGGCAGGCCGGTGGCCCTGGCCCTTCACCGGGCCTTCGATGTCTGCCGGGATGCAGAAGCCTGTCTGGAAGCCGCCTGCAGCCTGGGGCTGAACACCATCCTCACCAGCGGGCAGGCTGCCGATGCCTATACCGGCCGGGCCCTGCTGGCCCAAATCCAGCAGAAAGCGGCGGGCCGGATCGAGATCCTGGCCGGGTCGGGGGTCAATGCCCAGAACATTCCCCTGCTGGCCCGGGAAACCGGCATCCGCTCCTTCCATCTGTCAGGCAAGCACACCCTTCCCAGCCGGATGACCTTCCGGCGGCCGGGGGTGCCCATGGGACTGCCGGGCTTCTCTGAGTTTGAGCTGTGGCAGACCGACCCCGAGGCGGTCCGCCAGGCCCGCCAGGCGCTGGACAGCCTCTAAAATACGCCATCATCATCTCCTTATACAGCAAGCTGCCCTGCCTTTCCGGTATGCTCCGGGAAAGCAGGGCAGCTTGTTTTGTTATGTCATTCCGTGATGGCCTCAGGCTTCTGCCGTATGGCGGCGCAGCAGGCTCATGGGGGGCAGTTCGGGGGTGGGAATGGTGTACTTTTCCATGGCATGGGGGGTGGAAGTGACTTCCTCACCCGCCTCGTTTTTGATCCAGGCAGGGGTCAGGGGAATGCTGGTGCCGTCGGGGCACAGGGCCTCGATGGTATCTCCCAGGGACCACTTGCCCCGCTGCTGGCAGGAGGCAACGCCGTTTTCCCAGCTCTCCACCGTGCCCACAAACTCCCATTCCCGGATGTAAGAAGCGCTGGAAGTGTTCTGCCGGGCCTTGTCGGGGCCAAAGTAGAACCCCGGGGAATAAGGCCGGTGGCTGGTGCGGGTCAGCTCGGTGAGCACGCCCTCGGACAGTTCAAAGTCATCGGCCATGGGATTAGCCAGGTACTGGTCCAGGGCCTTCCGATAGGCTGCCGTGACGCTGGCCACATAGTAGAAGGTCTTGGCCCGGCCCTCAATCTTGAGGCTGTCCACGCCGGCCTTGCAGATCAGATCCAGGAAGGGGGCGGTGCACAGGTCGTTGGCATTCAGGATGTAGCTGCCGCCTTCCCCTTCCCCGATCTCGTACAGCTGGCCGGGGCGGGTCTCCTCGGTGAGGTAGTATTTCCAGCGGCAGGGCTGGGCGCACTGGCCCCGGTTGGCGTCCCGGCCGGCCAGGTAATTGGACAGCAGGCACCGGCCCGACACGCTCATGCACATGGCACCGTGGACAAAAGCTTCCAGCTCCAGCTCAGGCGGGGTTTTATCCCGGATGACTGCGATGTCGGTGAGGCTCAGCTCCCGGGCCAGTACCACCCGCTTGGCGCCCATCTTGTAGCAGGCGGTGGCAGCGGCGTAGTTGGTGATGCCGGTCTGGGTGGACATGTGGACATCCACATCCGGAGCATAGGTCTTACAGGCATCCAGCACGCCCAGGTCCGCCACGATGAAGGCGTCCACCCCTGCGGCAGCGGCCTCCCGGACGGCGTCGGGCAGCCGGTCGGCCTCCTGGTTGGTGGGCAGGGTGTTCAGGGTCAGGTAGACCTTGCGGCCCCGGGCGTGGGCGTAGATCACGCCCTCGGCCAGCTGCTCGGGGGTAAAGTTGGCCGGGGCCGACCGCATGCCAAATTCGGGCAGGCCGCAGTAGACGGCGTCGGCACCGTAGCAGACTGCGTACCGCAGCCGCTCCAGGTCCCCCGCCGGGGCCAGCAGTTCGGGAATCTCTAACATACCAATGGTTCCTCTCTGATTGTTGTTTACTGTTCCAGGCCGGCATTCACCTGCCGGGCCGTCTGGATGTTGGCCTGGTGTTGGGCCAGGGTTTGGGCGTAATAATAGTGGCCCGTCTTGTCGGTGACAAAGAAATAGGCGTCTTTGGCTTCCTCGTCGGGCTGGGGATCCAGGGCAGCCTGGATGGCGTCGATGCCCGGGTTGGACACCGGGCCCGCCGGCAGGCCATTGCGCTGGTAGGTGTCGTAGGCCTCGATGATCTCCTGGGGGATCTCATCCCAGCCGCCAAACCAGGGGGCAACCCAGTTCCACAGGTAGTTGTTGTCCTCGTCGCTCTTGACGTGGCTGGAAACGTTGCTTTCCAGCCGGGGATAGGGAGAGCCCTCGGCCAGACGGTTGCGGAACACCTGGGCCACATTGCTGTCCTGGTCGTTGCCGGCCTCCTCCTGGACAAAGGACGCCAAGGTGATGAGCTGATGGAGGGTCATCCCCTGCTGGTCCAGCTCCTGGTAGATGTCATCGGTGATCATCTGGTCAAACCGGGCATAGAAGGTGGCCACATAGTCGTGGACGGTGCCGTCCTGGAGGAACTCGTAGGTGTCGGGGAACAGATAGCCCTCACACTTCATAAAGCGGCCGGGGGCCTCTTCATCGGTGGGGACGTACTGCCAGAACTTGAACTGGCTGAAATCCCCCTGGTTGGCTTCTTCCAGGAATTCCTCGGCGGTGCACAGCCCCGCCTGCTCCATCTGTTGGGCAATGGCAATGGCGGTGGTTCCTTCGGGGAAGGTGAGCCGGACCGAATCCGCCGCCGCATACACCGACAGGGATGCGATCAGGTCGTCATAGGACGCCCCCTGTTCCAGCTCAAAGGTGCCGTACTGCAGTTTGCCGGCGGCCCCCTGCTGGCCCACGTACCAGCGGAACAGCTGGGGGAAGCGGATCACCCCGGCCTCTTTCAGCTGCCTGGCAATGGCAGCTACACCGCTGCCCTGCTTCACTTCCACGGTGACCGTCTGGCCCGAAGCGCCGCTGCCCTTGATCTCACGCCGGAACAGCAGCGCCACAGCTCCCGCTGCCAGCACCAAAGCCAGCACCAGGGCCAGAATCACCCACCGCAGGATGTGTTTTTTGGCGGGCTGGGCGGCATGCTTGCTCGTTTTCGCATCCTTCATACCATGTTTGTCCTTCCTTGCAGAGGTCCGGCGGGCGCCAAAAGCAGGCCCGGAACCCCTTATTTTTCCATCATCAGCCGCATGTAGCTGCCGCTGACATCAAAGGGCGCCCCGGCAAACCGGATCATGCCGTATTCCTGCCGGGTGCCCTCCCCCAGAAACAGGGGCTGGGCAGCCCCCACCGTGATAACGGCTTTTTCCACCACGCCCTGCTTCTGGCGGGCAGCTTCCATCAGGACCTCGGCAGCCCGGTCGTCGTCGGCCATCAGCTCCACAAAGAAGAGGGTATCCTCCTTGCGGAAGTACAGGCCATAGCCGTGGTCGTTGGACACGATGGTGATGCCCCGGGCATACAGGTCACCCAGCACCACCCCCATCCGGGCCGCGTCCAGCTCCACGCCGTCGGGGCAGTATTTTTTCCGCAGCTCGCACAGCTTCTTGGCGGTGACTGCGTCAAAGTCCGCCTGGCTCCAGAGATTCCGCCGCACCTCCCGGGTGAGGCACCGGAGCTCAAAGGCCCGGGCAAAGCCCCTAGCCCCATAGAAGGCCGCCTGCTGGGCCCCTGCAGGGACCGTCACCATAAAGGCAGCCCCTTTCCCGGCCTGCTGGTCGCAGGCATAGTCCACCAGGCCGGCGGCTGTGGTGTCATCCCGGCTGCACAGGCCATAGAGGTAGCAGCCCCGGCGGCCCTGAAGGGTCACCGGCACCGCCAGCACCAATGCCTGCACTGCACCGTTCTCCTCGGCCAGATAGGTATTCTCCTCCCCGGCAAACCGCCGGACTGCCTTTTCGGCCAGGTCGGCGGGCTCATCCCACTGGGCAGCCCAAAGCTCCTCCACAGCCGTCAGGTCTGACGGCTCCATCAGACGAAACATCTTTAAGATACCCCCTTCTTCGCTTGATTATCGCATGCTTTGCGTTTATTCGCTCTTTTGCAACACAGCCTGGGCCTGGGCCAGCACCTCACGGCCGATGTCCTCCACCGTCCGCATGGCGCCTGCCCGGGTGCATTCCACCGTCTGCCAGCCCAGCTTTTGGGCGCAGTATTCGGCGGCGCGGCGGCTCCGCTCCAGATATTCCAGATCCCGCTCCTGGATGTCTTTTTTGCTCTCATCCCCGTGGTAGCGGGCAGTCATCAGCTGCTGGCTCACCGCCGGGTCCACCCGGAGGTAGATCACTGCGTCCGGCGCAGGCAGCCCCAGCAGCTGGTATTCGTATGTAAACAGCCAGTCCAGATAGGCGTCCCAGGCCTCAGGCGGCAGTTTGGAGCACTGGTGGGCGCCGTTGGAGGTGGTGTACCGGTCGGCAATCACAATGCCTCCCGCCTGGTAAAAGGCGCCCCAGTCGGTCTTATAGCTGGCATAGCGGTCCACCGCAAAGAAGCTGGAGGCCGCGTAGGCGTTGACATCGTCGGGCTTGTCCCCGAACTGCCCCGCCAGATACATTTTCACCAGGGCCGAAGAGTCGCTGGCATAGTTGGGGAAGCTGATCTGCCGCACCTGACGCCCCTGGGCGGCCAGGGTCTCGGCCAGAAGCCTGGCCTGGGTGGCCTTGCCGCTGCCGTCCAGGCCATCAATCACCAGCAGGCAGCCCCGATCTTCTGCTCCGGTCATGCCTGCCCACAGCTTTCGCGGAGGGCGCTGTACTTGTCCCGCACCTGAGCGGGATGGCCGCAGCACATCTTGCCCTCGGGGCAGGGTCCTTCCAGGCAGCCGGGACCGGCGGTGCGGAACAGGTGGGGCGCCACCGGGTACACCAGGCGCAGCATCTCATCCGCCAGCTGGCGGATCTCCCACTGGGCCCGCTCGCAGCACCGCAGCCGGAAGAAATTCAGCAGGCTGCGGGCATTCATGGTGACCACCATCTTGGTCTCGCAGGCGTTGGGCAGCACAAACCGGGCGTCCTCGTTGGCCATCTTCTCGGCCTTCCGGCGGGCTTCCTTTTCGGGCATGCCTTCCGCCATCAGTTTGGCGGCGTGGCCCTCTTCCAGCTTGCGGGCCAGGTCCAGATAGCGGCTGGCGTCCTCTTCCATGCTGGCCAGGAAAGCTGCTTTTGCCTCGGGCACCGCCTCGATGGCAGGGGGCACCACATAGCGGAAATCATCCAGCCGCACATACCGCTGGCTCTGGACGCTGAAAGATGCAATCCGGTGGCGGGTGATCTGGGCCAGCAGGGACCGGCTCACCCCCTCGATGCCGAAGGTGAAGCTGGCGTGCTCAATGGGGCTGGCATGGCCCAGGTCGCTGAGCATGTTCAGGAAACGGGCGGTCTTTTCCTCATCCAGGCCGTCCAGCAGGTCGGTGATGTGGCTGTCCGAATAGCAGAGCTTGGCGGCAGCTGCCACCACCTTTTCGGGGTCGGGGGTATGGGCAATCAGTCGAACCGTCATCATGGGCGTTTACTCCTCCGTTCCTTTGGTCAGCGGGGCAAGGTTGGCCATCATCTTCTTGGTGCCCACCTTGTCGAAATGAATCTCCACAATGCTGTCCCCTGCTGCCGGGGTCACCTTGGTGACGGTGCCGCGGCCAAAGACCTTGTGGAACACCGTCTCACCCGGCGCATAGTGCCTGGACGGCGCCGAGGGGCGGGGTGCTGCGGGCCGGGCAAAGCCCGCTGCCGGCGCCCCCGGGAAGGATACCGGGTGGGACCCGGCGTTGTATTCCCGGTTCAGGTAGCCGCTGCTGCGGCCCGAAGCGGCGCGGCCCCGGCCCGAAGGCCCGGAATAGCCCGATGCGCCGCCGGGGACGCTGTCCCCAAAACCGTTCCAGCTGCGGCTGGGCCGTTCCAGAGCCGGGCTGCGGGTGGTTTCCAGGTACTCCGGCTCAATCTCGTTCAAAAAGCGGCTGGGCTCGTTGCGGCAGGTGCGGCCGTAGAGCATCCGGGTGACGCTGTGGGAAATATACAGCTCCTTCTTGGCCCGGGTGATGCCCACATAGGCCAGCCGGCGCTCTTCTTCCAGATCCTCCGGGGAGAAACGGCTCATTTCGCTGGGGAAGATGCCTTCCTCCATACCCACCAGGAACACATAGGGGAATTCCAGGCCTTTGGCCGAGTGGATGGTCATCAGCACCACCTGATCTGCGTCCTCATTGTAGCTGTCAATGTCGCTGATCAGGGCGATTTCTTCCAGATAGCCCTCCAGGCTGGCATCCACCCCACGGGTGTCGCAGTAGCTCTTGACGTTGTTGACCAGCTGGCCCAGGTTCTGCAGCCGGTCCTGGGCATCCTCATGGCCCTGATTGGCCTGCTGTTCCAGCATGGCCCGGTAGCCGGTCAGGTCAATGACCTTCTGGGCAAACAGGTCCAGGGGGCAGGTATCCAGGGCCTCCTGCAGCTGGCGGTACATCTGCCAGAACTTCAGCAGGGGCCCGATGGCCCGGGACAGCCGGGCGTATTCATCGGCCCGGCTGATGATATCCAGCATGCTGACCCCTTCCTGGCTGGCCAGGTCGGCGATGGCATCCACCGTGGAAGCGCCGATCTTGCGGGCAGGCTCGTTGATGATCCGCCGCAGCCGGACGTCGTCCCTGGGGTTGGCCACAATGGACATGTAGGAGTGAATGTCCTTCACTTCCTTGCGGTCATTGAACCGCTGGCCGCCCACAATCTTGTGGGGAATGCCGGCCCGGGTGAAGTAGTTTTCGATGGGGTTGGACTGGGCGTTCATCCGGTACAGAATGGCGTGGTCGGCCAGGTGGCCGCCCTCCCGCAGGTGCTGGCCGATGACCTCGGCAATGTGGCTGGCCTCGTCCCGCTCATCCTCTGCCTGATAGACGTGGACCGGGGCGCCCTCGCTGTTTTTGGTCCAGAGGGTCTTGCCCTTGCGCTCGGTGTTGTGGCTGATGACGCAGTTGGCAGCGTTCAGTATGTTGGAAGTGGAGCGGTAATTCTGTTCCAGCCGGATCACCTTGGCGCCGGGGTAATAGCGCTCAAAGTTCAGGATGTTCTCGATGGTGGCGCCGCGGAAGCGGTAGATGCTCTGGTCATCGTCGCCCACCACGCAGATGTTTTTCTCGGGGCCGGTCAGCAGGCTCACCAGCCGGAACTGGGCCACGCTGGTGTCCTGGTACTCGTCCACCAGCAGGTAGCGATACCGGTTCTGGTAGTAATCCCGAACTTCCTGGTTGTCCTGCAGCAGGCGGACAGTGTAGTAAATCAGGCCGTCAAAGTCAAAGGCGCCGGCCTCGTGAAGCCGCTTTTCATAGATGCCGTAGATCTTGGCGGCCAGCTCCAGTTTAGTCTTGCCGATGGCATCCCTGGCAGCGGCAGCCGGGTCCACCAGCTGGTCCTTCCAGCGGCCCAGCTGGTTCAGGGCGGCCTTCACCGGGAAGAACTTGTCATCCACGTTCTGTTCTTTATAAATGGCCTTCATCACCCGCTGGGCGTCGTCGGTATCATAGATGGTAAAGCTGCGGGGCCAGCCGATTTCCTCGGCATACCGGCGGAGAATCCGCACGCAGGCCGAGTGAAAGGTGGAGGCAAAGACCTCTTTGCCGTCCTCTTCCCCCAGCATGGCGCCCAGACGGGCTTTCAGCTCCCCTGCTGCCTTGTTGGTGAAGGTGATGGCCATCACGTTCCAGCTGCGGACCGGGTTGCAGCGCATCATCTCGTCCAGCCAGGCCGGCACATCCGTTCCGGTCATGATGGCGGTGCGCAGGGCCCGCAGGTCTTCATCGGTGGCGGGGCGGGGGGTCCAGCAGCTGCCGTGGGCGCTGCCGAACCGGATCAGGTTGGCGATCCGGTTGACCAGCACAGTGGTCTTGCCGCTGCCGGCACCGGCCAGAATCAGCAGGGGGCCGCTGGTGGTGAACACCGCCCGGCGCTGCATTTCGTTCAGGCGGCCAAACTGTTTTTCAATGTAAGTATCCCGAAGGGTACAAAATTCTGTCTGTAAATCGGTTGCCATTCCCTATTTTTGCTCCTTGCTCATAATTGTTATCAGTATACCACAAACCCACCGCTGTGGACAGTCCCTTCCATCGAAAACGCCCAGCCCCCTGCAGGGAGGCTGGGCAAAATGCACAAAAATCAAAGTCCGGTTTTTCTCGGGCAGCAGCCATCAGCCGTTCATAGCCGTATGGTGGGCCTGGGTGATGGTGTCCAGGTTTTCCTGCCGGGTCCCCCCAGCCGCCACATACAGATGGTACAGCTTCAGGATGCCGTCCTTGATGGCGTCGGTCAGCTCAAAGTGTATGATGCCCCCCCGAGCCCACCAGCACAACCTGGACAGCTTCATCCCGATGGTCTTTCAGATCCTCTACCATCCGGATCGAATCACCGTCCAGCAGTAGGGTCAACGTCTCGCACACCGTGCCATCGGGCAGCTGGGTCTGCTGGCAAATGGGAGAGGTGCCGGAAGAGAAGAAATACTGGTTGTCCCCGATGACCACGATCACCTGGTCAAACCCTCTTGCCTCACTCTCCCGGTAATCCAGCACCAGGCCGAAAAGGTCCATATCCTCGTTGGTGCCCACTGCCGGGATCACCCGGACGGTGCCGTTTCCTGCGCTGATCAGACCGTCTGCCCCGCTGGCCAGGGCATCCACCATGGCATAGGCTTCCCCTGCCGCGTCTTCCCCGGTGAGGCTGATCCCCTCCACCTGCTGGAAAACCGACCAGTCAAATCAGGAAGATGCCGAGGCCGGCAGCGCCATCGCAGCGGCCAGGGCCAAAGCCATCACAGCAGCGGTCATTCGTCTTTTCATTGCATCCTTTTCCTTTTACAGTCCCATGAAAGGCTCAGCGGCGGCCAATCCGGGGGGTGGCGTCGGTGAAGCCCACCTCCAGCTTGTCGCCCATGCTCAGGCTCATGGCAGTGCCCAGGGCCACGCAGTTCACCGGGTCGGGGGAGACATAGACGTCCACTTTCAGCTCCTGGCTCAGGTACTCGGGCAAGCCGTGGAGCTGGGCGCCGCCGCCGGTCAGCATCACGCCGTTTTTGTAGATATCGCCGGCCAGCTCGGGCGGGGTCTTCTCCAGCACCTGATGGGCAGCGGTGCCGATCTGCTCGCTCAGCATCATGACCGGATCATACAGGTCGCTGGTGGAAACGTTCACCCGCACCGGCAGGCCGGTCAGCAGGCTGCGGCCCTTGATCTCCATGGTCTCATCAAAGTCGGTTTTCTGGGGGCAGCAGGCCACCCGCTTTTTCAGCTCCTCGGCGGTGCGCTGGCCGATGGCAATGTTGAACTTGGTGCGCACATGCTTGAGGATTTCGTCATCGTAGTGGTTGCCTGCCACCCGGACGCTGGTGGCCTTGACCTTGCCGCCCAGGGACAGCACCGCGATATCGGTGGTGCCGCCGCCGATGTCGATGATCATCCGTCCGTCAGGCACCGTGATATCAATCCCCGAACCCAGGGCTGCGGCGATGGGCTCGTCGATCAGATAGACCTGGCGGGCGCCGGCCGCCACCACGGCCTCCACCACGGCGTCGCTCTCAATGCCGGTGATGGCTGCAGGCACGCAGACTGCCACCCGGGGCTTGACCATGTGGGAGCTGTAAACCTGGTTCACAAAGCGGCAGATCAGTTCCCGGGTCATGGTGTGGTCGCTGATGACGCCATCTTTCAGGGGGAAGGTGGCGGAAATGTAATTGGGGGTGCGGCCCACCATGGCCAGGGCCTTGTCGCCCACCTCCAGAACCGCCTTTTTGCGGGTGTCAACAGCCACGACGCTAGGCTGGTTCAGCACCACGCCCTTGCCCTCCTGGGCAATGATGATGGTGGTTGTGCCCAGATCGATCCCGATATCATTCTGTGCCATAATCCAAACGTTCCTTTCTGTGTCCACAAGCTGTCTATCTCAATGAAAGCTCTGGATGAGCTGTAAAAATCCGAGTTTCAGTATATCATATCCGGCCCCAAAAGTATAGGGATTTTCCCGAAACCAGGCCCTTTATTCTTCCCCCGGCAGGGGCTGCTGCTCCGGGGGCAGAGCCTCCTGCAGCAGGGCCGCCAGGCCCGAATACCGGAGGTTCTGGCGGACGTTGGCCATCATGGCGGCCACCGTATCCCGCCGGCCCGTCACCACACAGAGTTTCCGGGCCCGGGTGACGCCGGTGTAAAACAGGTTCCGGTAGCACAGCCGGGGCGGCACCTGGGCCGCCGGCAGCACCACCGCTGCAAACTCGCTGCCCTGGCTCTTGTGGATGGTGATGGCATAGGCCGTCTCCAGCTCGCTGAGATTTTCAGCGGGGTAGATCAGCTTCCGGTCGTCCATCCGCACCACCATCGACCGGTCCCGGGTGTTGATGGACTCCACAATGCCGATGTCGCCGTTGTAGGCCCCTACCCCCTGTTCGCCGCCGTCCCGGTGCCAGACGATCTCGTAGTTGTTCCGCACCTGCATCACCTTGTCCCCCACCCGGAACACCCGTGACGCGCTCTGAAGCTGGGGTTTGCCCGGGGCGGGCGGGTTCAGCAGATCCTGCAGCAGGCTGTTGAGGGCCTGGGTGCCGCAGGGGCCCATCTTGGTGGGACACAGGACCTGAATGTCCCGGATGGGGTCAAAGCCATAGCTCCGGGGCAGCCGGGTGGTTACCAGATCGCAGATCAGCTTCTGGCATGCCTCGCCGTCCGCTTCCAGGAAGAAGAAGTCGTCTTCCTTGCCCCCCTTCTGGAGGGGGCGGCCGCTGACAATGTTGTGGGCGTTTTCCACAATCAGGCTCCGTTTGGCCTGACGGAAAATCCGCTTGAGGCAGACGGTGGGCACCTTTTGGGAGCGGATCACCTCGCCCAGGATATTGCCGGGGCCCACGCTGGGCAGCTGGTCCGCATCCCCCACCATGATGATCCGGCAGTTGGGCCGCAGAGCCGCCAGCAGGCTCTGGAACAGCTGGACATCCACCATACTCATCTCGTCCAGGATCACCACGTCGCATTTCAGCAGGTTTTTTTCATTATGGATGAAGCTGACCTGGCCCCCGGAGTAGTCCACTTCCAGCAGGCGGTGGATGGTGGAGGCCTTGCGGCCGGTGAGTTCACTCAGACGCTTGGCGGCCCGGCCGGTGGGGGCGCAGAGGGCCACCCGCTCGGCCTGGCTTTCCAGGATATTCAGGATGGCGTTGACGGTGGTGGTCTTGCCGGTGCCGGGCCCGCCGGTGAGCACCAGGCAGTTTTCGGTCACCGCCCGGCGGATGGCCTCCCGCTGCTCCGGGGCATAGGCAAAGCCCTGGGTCAGTTCCAGCACCTGGATGTCCCGGTCAATGTGGCGGGCCGCCTGCTTGTCCCGCCGGACCAGAAAGGCCAGCCGGGCCGCAATGGCTTTCTCTGCCCCCAGCAGGTCGGGCAGGTAGATATAGTCCCCGCCATTCCAGCTGCAGGAGGCCAGCTCCCCGCTTTCCAGGCAGTTTTCCAGGGCGGCGGTGAGTTTTTCGGGGGGCTGATGGATGAAGGCCGAGGCCGTGGCCACCAGCCGTTCCCGGGGCAGGCAGGTATGGCCGTTGCCCGCATTGTGGCGCAGCGTCCGCAGCAGGGCGGCTTCCAGCCGCTGGGCGCAGTCCCCTTCCATCTGGTAATACTGGGCGATGCTGTCGGCGTGGCGGAAATCCAGCTGGAGGGGTTCGCCGCACAGCAGATAGGGGTTGGCGGCGATGGCCTGGGCAGCCCCCGGGCCAAAGGTGCGGAACACCTCCATGGCCCGCCGGGGGCCGATCTCAAACTGGGCCAGATAGGCAATCAGCTCCCGCATCCCAAACATCCGCTTGAACTCCTGCTGGATGCGGTCGGCCTTGTCCGCCGAGATGCCCTTGATTTCGGTCAGCCGGGCCGGCTCGTTGGCAATCACATCCAGGGAGGCTGTGCCGAATTTCTCGATGATCTTCTGGGCGGTGGCAGGGCCCACATAGGGTAGGGACCGGCTGGCCAGAAAGGCATAGACTGCGTCCAGGTCCCTGGGCATATCGGTGATGCACTCGGTGGCGTGGAACTGGCGGCCATAGGTGGCATGGGTCTCGTACCGGCCCCGGCACACCACGCTCTGGCCCACATGCAGCTCCCCCAGGGTGCCGCAGACCACCGTCAGGGTGCCGCCGCCCGACAGTTCAAACACCACATAGCCGCTGTCGCTGTTTTCAAAAATAATGTCCTCAATGGTCCCTTCCAGCTGGTCCAGCTGCTGTTCTTCCATGGACGGCGTCCTCCCTTCCCCTTGCAGTTGTCCATAATATATAAGTATACCCTCCCGGGCGAATTTTGTAAATCATGGTTTGGCACAAAAAAGCCGCCCCGGGTTTCCCCGGGGCGGAACGATTATGCTGTTGTGTTTCAGGCCTTTTTCAGCTGTATTTCTCCCTGCTGGGCTGCCGCCGGGCCATGGCGGGAGCCTTCCAGCCGGTGCATAACCACCTGGTAGGCCGGGATCAGGAAGAAGCAGGCGGCGAACCAGGCCACCGGGCTGGCAATGCATCCGGCCCAGTAGCCGAACACAGGCACCATCCAGAAGCTCACCAGCGCCCGGGCGAACATCTCAAAGACGCCGGCAAACATAGCCAGGCCCGAATAGCCCAGGCCCTGGATGGAATAGCGGTAGACAATCAGCACCGCCAGGGGGATATAGAAGACGCTGTTCCAGAACAGGAACTCCCGGGCGTTGGCCATGATGGCGCCGGTGGCATCCTCGCTGCTGTCCAGGAACAGGCCGATCACCAGCACATCCGAGAAGTGGAAGATGATGAAGGAGGCAATGCTGTACAGGATGCCGATGCCCAGGGCCGTCCGCACACCCTGCCGGACCCGGGGCAGGCTGCCTGCCCCCAGGTTCTGGCTGGTGTAGGTGGTCATGGCGGTGCCGATGCTTTCCAGGGGCACCGACAGGATCTGGCCGGCCTTGCCGCCGGCGGTCATAGCCGCCACAATGGCGCTGCCCAGGCCGTTGACTGCAGTCTGCAGCACTATGTTGCCGATGGCCGTGATGCTGCACTGGAGGCCCATGGGCAGGCCCATCAGGCACAGTTTGGCGCAGTGGGCGGTGCTGAACCGGCCCTCTTCCCGGGACCAGCCCAGTATCCGGAAGTTCTTGACCATGTAGGCCAAGCTCCACAGGCCGGCCACCGCCTGGCTGATGACGGTGGCGATGGCGGCGCCAAAGACGCCGGCGTGGAACACCAGCACAAAGAAGATGTCCAGGCCGATGTTCAGCACGCTGGCCACCAGCAGGAAATACAGGGGCCGCCGGCTGTCCCCCAGCGCCCGCATAAAGGCGCTGGTCACATTGTACAGCAGGGTGAAGGGGATGCCTGCGAAGATGGTGCGGATGTACACGTCGGCCAGATCAATGATATCCGAGGGGGTGTTGGTGAGGACCAGGATGGGCCGGGTCAGTGCCACCGTCACCACCGTCAACGCTGCTGCGAACATCAGGGACAGCCACACCGAATTGGCGGTGTAGCGCCGCAGCTCCACCTCATCCTTGGCGCCAAAACACCGGGCCAGGGGGATGGCAAAGCCGCAGGCAATGCCGTTCACAAAGCCCAGCACCAGATAGCTCAGGCCGCCCACGCTGCCCACTGCAGCCAGGGCATCCACACCCACAAACCGGCCCACGATGATGGTGTCGGCCAGGTTGTAGAACTGCTGGAACAGGCTGCCCAGCATCATGGGCACCGCAAAGAGCAGAATCAGCCGCAGGGGCTGACCCTGGGTCATATCTTTTGTCATAGGAGTCCTCCTTCTGTCTGCATCGTCTGCCGCAAAACCCGTGAAAAGCGTCCTGTTCCGGACCGGAACAGGACGCCTTTGGATTGGAGTATATTATAGTGCAGGATGTCAAAATTGGCAATCGTATTTTTGGACAATCTGCGGTTTCATTTTGACCGAAAAAGTGGCAATTTTACCCTTGGCCCCTGGTCAGGTCCGCAGGGTATCCAGGGCCCGCAGGACTGCTTCCTGCATGCCGGCGGTATCAATGGTGCACAGGGACGCCAGATCTGCGTCGCTGCCGTCGGTGGGGATCTTCTCGATCTCCTCAGCGGTCTTGCCCTTCAGATAGCCGGCATAGCCGTCGCTCTGCTCGTACCACTCTTTGCCCAGGGCAGAGGCCTTCCGCATGCCGTAGTCATCCCCCAGAATGTGCTTGCTCTTGACTTCGCCGTCCCCGGCCACCATGCCCTTGCCGTCCACCGTCAGGGAGGGCTCGGCCTCATCACAGACAGCGCTGGTCACCCGGCCCGAAGCATTCACCGTCAGGGCCGCAGCGGTCACATCCAGCTGGGGCACGGCATCCTTATCGGCCGTCGCCTGGAGGGTCTTGCTGGCGTCGGTGGTCTCCACACCCAGGGCCAGGCTGTCCCCTTCGGCGGCACCCATGGCCTTGGCCTGGGCGCAGGCTGCCGCTACTGCCTCCCGGTAGCCATCCACCTTGATGGTGCAGCCCGACAGCAGGTCTGCGTCTTTGGCGTAGCCGTCGGTGTCGGTTTCCACCTTTCGGACCTCCTCAGCGGTCATCCCCATCAGGTATTCCCCAAAGGCGTCGGCCTGTTCTGCCCAGCTCTTGCCAATGGAGGACACCGCCGACAGGGGATATTCCTCATCCCCCTTCTGCCGCTTGGAGCGCAGGTCCTCGGCCACCGTCACGGCGCCGTCCTCCTTGGTGGTAATCTTGCCTTCCAGCTCGTCCACCACCACCTGGACAATCCGGCCGTCCTCATCCAGCAGGACGGCGGCGGCGATGGAATTCATCTCGCCGGATTTGTCCCCTGCTTTGGTTTCGGTCTGGATGGCAAGGCCGGTTTTCCAGGCATCCTGTTTCTGGCCCGACCCGGACCCCGATGTGCCGGAAGATGAACTGCCCGAGGAACTGGAATCCATCTTCCCGCAGGCGGTCAGCAGCAGGGCCGCCGCGGCCAGCCCTGCCAGATATTGATTTGCTCTCATTTTTTCGCTCCCCTTTGCTATTGCTGAACGCCCCTGCTGGGGCTTTTGGGGGTAGTCTGCCCCGCCGGGCCTGGCTTTATGCATCAAAAAAACGCCCCTCACAGGAGGGGCGCCGATCCGATTCCGTTACATCATGGGGCTGACAAGCCGCAGCACATCATCCAGCAGGGTACCGGGCAGGCTGGTCCGGCAGTCGTCCATGGTAATCCGCCGGCTCCGGGCAAAGGTCTTCTCCGCATCGGCCCGCACCGACAGCACCTGGCTGTTGTTCATCAGCAGGGTGCCGCATTCGAAATGCAGGTAGAGGCTGCGGTAATCCATATTGATGCTGCCCACCACCGCCACCCGGTCATCGCTGACGTAGCACTTGGAGTGGATGAAACCGGGGGTGAACTCATAGATTTTGACCCCGGCCCGCAGCAGAGGCAGATAATAGGACCGGCTGAGCCGGAACACAATCTTTTTGTCCGGGATGGCCGGCAAAACCAGCCGCACATCCACCCCCCGCTTGGCCGCCAGCCGGAGGGAGTTCATCAGGTCTTCCCCGATGGCCAGATAGGGTGTGAAGATATAGACGTAGTGCCGGGACTGGTCAATGATATCCCGGTAGACGTTCTCAGCCAGCCGCTCTTCGTCCAGCGGGCTGTCGGCGTAAGGCTGGACCACCCCGTCCCCACGGCCTTTGACGGTGGGGCGGAAGGTGCTGTAGTCCTCCTCCCTGGGGCGGAAGGCATTCCAGAAGTTCAGGAACATGACGGTGAAATTCCACACCGCACTGCCTTCCAGCCGGATGGCGGCATCCTTCCAGTAACCGAACCGCTCTTCTTCGTTGATATACTCGTCGGCAAAGTTGGTGCCGCCGTTGTAGGCGATGTTGCCGTCGATGGAGACAATCTTGCGGTGGTCCCGGTGGTTCATCACCAGGGACACCAGGGGCACCACCGGGTTAAAGGGGATACAGCGGATATGGGCCCGCTCCAGCTGGACCACAAAACCCGAAGGGACGGTGGTCAGGCATCCCATATCGTCGTAGATTACCCGGACGTCCACCCCGGCGGCAGCCTTTTCCTTCAGGATCTCCTCCACTGCGTTCCACATCCGTCCGGGGCGTATGATGAAGGTTTCCAGGAAGATAAACCGCTCTGCCTTTTTCAAATCCTCCAGCAGATGAGGAAACATGGCTTCGCCGCTGGAAAAATACTGGACCGAGGTGTCTTTCCAGGCGGGCCATGGCCCGTATTTGGCAATATAGGCGGACAGCTCCCCCAGCCGGGGTTCCAGCTCCATGACCTGGTCGGGATGCTGGGCCACCAGCCCCCGGTGCCGCCGGTCCACTGCCTCCATCCGGCGCCGCATCCGGCGGGAGGGGCGTTTGTTGCCCCAGAACAAGTACATCAGCCCGCCGAACACCGGCGTAATGCCGATCAGAGCCATCCAGGCAATGGTGTAGGCCGGGTTCTCGTCCTTGCGCACCAGAAACAGGATGATCAGCACGCTCAGGACCACCATCACCACATTCAGCCAGGCGGCATACTCCACCAGCCTGAGATACAGGGATGCCATCCAGGCCACCTGCACCAGAATCAGAGCCAGGGTAATGGTGATCCGGTTGACAAAACGGCTGAAAAATTTTACGATCGGCAGTCGAAACATAGCCTCTCTCCTTTCTGGCAGATGGCCTGCAGCCCGCCGTCTGACGGGGCTTTGGCCGCAGGGCTCTCTTCGTCAGTATACCGCCCGCTCCTTATTTTTGCAAGCCGGGCAGTCAAAAAGGAGGCGGGGCCGTCCCGCAGGACGGTCCCGCCTCCCAAGACAGGACGTTTGTTTTCTCAGCCAAGGGCAGGAGCGCCGGCGTCTTCGTAGCCTACCAGCAGGCCCCCCTGCTCGGCATAAAAGCTGCACAGAGCGCCGCAGCCCACGATCTTCACCTTGGAGGTGGGCCAGATGGCCTCGATCATCAGTTTCAGCCGCCGGGCTGCCTTGTCATTGTCGCAGTGGGCAATTTCCGCCTTGCCCCCCGCAAAGCCCTTGTCTTTCATTTCCAGGATCAGGCGCTCCAAAACGCCGTGTTCCCCGCGGGTCTTGCAGATCAGGTCCAGTTCCCCTTCGGGGCTGGCCTGGCCCACCACTCGGATGCCGAGGGCCCGGGCCACCACAGCCGCCGTCAGCTTGACCCGGCCGTTCCGGGCCAGGTTGTTCAGGGACTCCAGGGAGAACAGCAGATGGGTGTGCTGGCTGTAGGCGTTGACCGCCTCGCAGATTTCCTCAAAGCTGGCCTCGGTGGGCACCAGGGCCGCCAGACGCTCTGCCACCAGAGACATTTCGGGGCCGGTGGACAGGCTGTCCAGCACATACACCTTGGTGCCGGGATTCATATCCTGGTATTCCTCCGCCGCCATCCGGGCCGCATTGTTGCAGCCCGACAGCGCGCCGGTGATGGTCACCACAAAGACCTCGTCTGCCCCCTGATAGGCCGACAGGAAATCCCCCACGTTGGGGCAGGAAGTAGAGCTTTTGCCCTTGTAGCTGCGCATGGCGGCAGCCATGGCAAAAGCGTCGATGTCAGGGGTATCCACATATTCCTGTTCGTCGGTGATGATCTTCAGCGGCACACTGGTAAAGTCAACCCCCGGCAGCTGGCAAAGATTCGATGAGGAATCCACAACAATTTTCCGTTTCATACTATACATCTCTCCATTCCGCAGCCGGCAAGTGCCAACCATAGCGTTTCGCACTGTTCCGTGATTGAACAAGTTGCGCTTACTTGCTCCCATCATAGCAGTTTTTTGATAACTTGTCAACAATATCTCAGAATCTTAACAAAAGGTTTTTATTTTCAATTTCTGTTGACTTTTCCACGTTTCGATGTATACTAACATTATGAATACAGAGACGAAACGCCGCATTGCGGCTTCGGCCGTGGGTTTTGCCCTGCCCCGGTACGATGAACTTCCCGGCGTGGGGCTGTATCTCGACCAGACGGTTCAGTATGTGAATGCGCATTTCCGGGCCTTCCCCGGGGTGGAACTGACTGGCTCGATGGTCAGCAACTATGTCAAAAAAGGGCTGATCTCCCACCCGGTGCGCAAAAAATACACCCGGGATCAAATTGGATATCTGATCTATATCGTAGCAGTCAAGAATGTGCTCTCGATGGAAAACATCCAGCTGCTCTTCTCCATCCAGCAGGAGTACTGTTCCGCCGAGACGGCCTACAATACCTTCTGCGCTGAACTGGAAGCGGCAGTGGGCTATGTGTTTGGGCTGCGCAGCTTTGACCGGCCTGCCGACAGCGAGCTGAACGACGAGCAGTACCTGCTCCGGCGCACCATCATCCCGGCCGCCCACAAGTTGTATCTGGACTGCTGCTTTGACGCCCTGCGCCAGGAAAAGGCCCTTTGGCCCGACATCCTGGACGATTTGAACTGAACAGGCAGCAGTCTTTTCTGCTGCCTGTTTTTATTTCCGGGGCAGACGCCCGGTGAAAGGAGCCGCTATGGGATTCTGGTTCTACATGCTGCTGAGCAATCTGCTGATCCCTGCCATTATGATCGGATTTGGCCTGATGTTCATCAAACGTCCCCCCAAAACCGTCAACTACCTCTTTGGCTACCGCACCACCCGGTCCATGAAAAACCAGGACACCTGGGCCTTTGCCCACCAGTACTGCGGCCGGCTGTGGTTCCGCTGGGGGCTGGTGCTGCTGCCGGTCACCCTTGTGGTGATGCTTTTGCTGCTGGGCCGACCTGAAGATACGGTGGGCACAGTGGGCGGCCTTTTCTGCCTGGTGCAGGCGGTGCCCCTGGTGGGGTGCATCTTCCCCACCGAAGCCGCCCTGAAGCGGACCTTTGACAAGGACGGAAACCGGCGCCCCGGCGTCTAAAAAATGCAGATACAGAAAAACTGCCCCGGCATGATGCCGGGGCAGTTTCGGTTTCAGGATCTAAAATTACTGGGCCATCAGCTGGCTGACCAGGGTATCCATCTGGGCTTCCTCAGCTGCGTGGGCAGCGCCGCGGATGGTCACCACCTGCTCGCAGAGGGTGACGCCCTTCAGGGTGGTCAGGGCGGCAGTCATCAGCTTGGCAGCCATGGGGGCCCACATGCCGTTCTCCATCAGGCCGATGGTGCGGCCCTGGAAGTTCTTGGATTTCAGGTGGGTCAGGAAGGACTCCATGGCGGGGAACAGGCTGGCGTCATAAGTGGCAGCAGCCAGCACCATCTTGCCGCAGCGGAATGCCTGGGCCACAGCCTCGGACACGTCGGTGCGGGTCAGGTCCAGCTCAGTGACCTGAGCGCCGGCAGCGCGGAGCTTCTCAGCCATGGTGTGGGCGGCCTCGCGGGTGTGGCCGTGGATGGAAGCCGAAGCCACCAGGATCTCCTGGGGAGCCTCAGGCAGGTACTTGGACCAGGTGTCATACAGGCTCAGGTAGGGGGCCAGGTCACCGTTCAGGACAGGGCCGTGCAGGGGGCAGATCTGAGCGATCTCCAGGGCGGCAGCCTTCTTCAGGACAGCCTGCACCTGGGCGCCATACTTGCCCACGATGTTCAGGTAGTAGCGGCGGGACTCATCTACCCAGTTGTGGATGCCGTCGCCGTCGGCCACAACGCCGAAGCGGCCGAAGGCATCAGCCGAGAACAGCAGCTTCTCGCTGGACTCATAGCTGAGCATGACCTCGGGCCAGTGGACCATGGGTGCCATCACAAAGTGCAGGGTGTGGCTGCCCAGGCTCAGCTCGTCGCCCTCTTTGACCACCACCTGGCGGTCAGCGGAAATGGCACCGGGGAAGAAGTTGGCCAGGAAGGCAAAGGTCTTGACGTTGCCCACCACCTTCATCTCGGGGTACTTTGCAGCCAGGCGGGCCACATTGGCCGAGTGGTCGGGCTCCACGTGGGACACCACCAGATAGTCGGGAGCGGTGCCGGCCAGCTCAGACTCCAGGGTCTCCAGCCACAGGTCGGTGGCGCGGGCGTCCACGGTGTCCAGCACGGTGGTCTTTTCATCCCGGATCAGGTAGGTGTTGTAGCTTACGCCATTGGGCACAGGGTACTGGCTTTCAAACAGATCCAGGGTCGTGTCATTGAGGCTGATGCCCAGGACAGAGTCGGTGATTTTTGTTTTGTATACATTCATCGCAGGTCGTCCTTTCCTTTGGTTCTTTCACAACAATGCTTAAAGGGGACTGTCCTCAAACAGCGGCCCCGAAACCTTCCACAAGCCCAGCATCCAGCTGAGCCGACTTATCATACCACACTCATAGGGAAAAAGCAATGCTTCCGCGACAGATTCTGTGAAAATTTGGTTTAATCCTCGTGTCCATCGGTGATGCTTGCCCGGGGCGGCTGGCCCGGGGCAGCGTCCAGCTCCAAAAGAGCCGCCGCGCTGACGTCGTCCAGAGACTGAACCGACCGGAGTTTCCGGTTGATGGCCCGGGTCCGGGTGCCGATCAAATCGTCCAGCTCCCGGTCAGACTGGCGCAGACGCTCCTGCAGTTTGGCCAGGCCCTTGTCGAATTTCTCAAATTCGGTCTTGACGGCGCCCAGCACCTGCCAGACCTCATTGGACCGCTTCTGGATGGCCAGGGTCTTGAAGCCCATCTGCAGGCTGTTCAGCAGGGCCGCCATGGTGCTGGGGCCCGCCACATTCACCTGATAATCCCGCTGCAGGCTTTCCACCATGCCCTGGTTCACCACCTCGGCGTACAGCCCCTCAAAGGGCAGGAACAGGATGCCGAAGTTGGTGGTGTAGGGAGGCTCCACATATTTGGTGCGGATGTCCTTGGCCTCGGCACGGATCACCTGCTCCAGAGCCTTGCGGGCAGCCTCCACCGCCTGGGCATCTCCCGATGCCAGGGCGTCCTGCAGGTGGGCGTAGGTGTCCCCGGGGAATTTGGAGTCGATGGGCAGCCAGATATTCTGGCCGTCAGCTCCCGGCAGCTTGACGGCGAACTCCACCCGCTGGGTGGAGCCGGGAATGGTGGCCACATTGGTGCCGTACTGCTCAGGGGCCAGGATCTCTTCCAGAATCGCCCCCAGCTGAATCTCGCCCAGGATGCCCCGGGTCTTGACCCCCGACAGCACCTGTTTCAGGCCTCCCACATCGGCGGCCAGAGACTGCATTTCGCCCAGGCCCTTATACACCTGTTCCAGCTGGTCGCTCACCGTCTTGAAGCTCTCACTCACCCGCTTCTGCAGGTTTTCCTGGAGCTGCTCGTCCACCGTATGGCGGATTTCGTCCAGCTTTTTGTTGTTCTCAGCCCGGACAGCATCCATCCCTTCGGTGAGGGTCCGGCGCATCTCCCCCAGCTTCTGCTCGTTGGACAGTTCCAGGGTACGCAGGCGGCTTTCCACCGTGCGCTCCATGGTCTGGAACCGGTTTTCCAGGTTCTTCTGCTGGGCAGCCTGGCCGTTGGTCAGCTGGGCGCCCATGCCTTCCACCGCGTTCTGGACGCCCCGGATGGCCGCATAATTCTGATCGGCCAGCGCCGCCTGGCTGTCCCGGAGTTTTTTGTTGAAAGCCTCTTCCTGGGCGGCCAGCCGCTGGTCCAGCCAGCCTTCCAGCTCCTGCATCTGGTCCTCCTGGTCCGGGCGGCGGCTGCGCAGCAGCAGGATCACCAGCAAAAGATCCCCGGCCAGCAACAGCAGCAGGCAGAGGGCAGCAAACATTGTTTCCATGGCATCTCCTTACAGTTCCTGATAGAGGATGGTCTCTTTGGTGGTCTCCACCTGATTCCGGTACAGCCCCACACCGTCAGCCTCCAGCTCACCGGTCTGGTTGTCGTAGGGGTCGGCCCGGAACCCGGTCATGGGCGGGTCAAAGGGCGCCTCAAAGGCCCGGTTGGCCACCATACGGCCGGGGTCCAGATTGCCGAAGTAGTGGCGGCGGAGTTCCTCCTCCCCGGCCCGGGCCATCGACCCGCCGTAGGAGCAGTCGGCATACATCCAGCCCTTGGGGGCGATGTAGAACATGGCCCAGTCGTGGCAGCCGCACTTGCCCGGCCCCACCGAAAGGCCGCTCTGCCACCGGGCCGGAATCCCGGCGATGCGGCACAGGGTGATAAAGGTGAGGGCCATGATGCCGCAGTCCCCCCGGCGGTCAGCAGCGCAGCGGGTGGGAATATCCTCCAGCACAAAGTAGGCGGGCTGGTAGTGATAGTGGACGTTGAGGGTAATGTAGTCATAAATCCGCTTTGCCTTCTCCGCCGGGCTGTCCACCCCGGCGGTCAGCTGGGCCGCCAGCGCCCGCAGGTAGGGGGTAAAGACAATATGGGGCGCCTCTTCAGCGGTGTCAAAGTCGGGCTGCACCGGATCAGGCACAAAGCTCAGGGGGTCGGAATAGCGGGCGGTCTGGGTATAGCTGTAACGCAGGGTGAAGCGGCGATTCTCGGCCAGATCCGCCTCCCAGAACACCGTCCGCTGGGGTGCATCCGCGGGGGCAATATGGGCGGGCGGCTCGGACACCTGCTCCACCACAATATCGCTCTGGGAATCACAGGCCGCTGCCAGGGGCAGCCAGGCCCGGACATGGACGGTGTTCCGGCCCTCTGCTTTTGCTTGGGCCAGGGCTCTGTCAAAGGCCTCATCGGTCATCCCGATCCCCGCTTCCACCGTGATCCGGGCCGAAGCGCTGCCGGTCTCCACCATCTTCTGATGGACCGCGCGGCGGCGGGCACGGGCCGCGCTGCCGTCCGGTTCAGGTTCCAGGCGCCGGGCCCCATAGGCGGGGTCGGTGTCCAGCAGGGTCTCGGCAAAGCGGACCTGGTAACGCTTCTCCCCTTCCACAAACCGCCAGTCCACCCGGCCGGCCTGATCCAGAGCGTGGAATTCCTCCGGGGTGAAGTCCCGCACCAGGGACTGCATCCGGGCCACGGCCTGGGCCTCGGTATAGGGATATTCTGCCGGCATCCGGCGCATCATCTCCCGCTGGGCCAGCAGGGCCATCCGCTGGGCCTGCACCCCCTGGGGGGTGGGGTTGGCCTCCCGGTTGGGGCCGTTCTGGGTGGAAGTCCAGTCCTCCGCCAGGCGGGCGTCAATCCGGGCGATGGCCTCGGTGTAATAGCCGGCGGCCTTCAGCCGGGCGATATCGTCCGGCAGGCCTGTATTCAGACTGCGAAAGGTTTCATTCCAATCAAAAGCCATGGTTTTTTCCCTCTTTCTTATTGTTTTTGGGCGACGGCAGCCTCCCAGAAGGCCACTGCATCGGCCAGCCATCCGTTGGCATCGGTTCCCAGGCCTGTGCTGGAACAGTGGGGTGCATGGCGATAGGTCACCATCTGATGCATCACGCCATTTTCCTCCAGGGCTTTGTCAAAGGCAGGCCCCTGCTGCAAGATATTCATCCGCAGCAGGACAGCGTCATCCCACCCAAACCAGTGATAGGTGGGCGGATAGTTGGGCGTAACCTCCGCCGACAATTCAATGTTGTAATAGTAATCTCCCGGCGCCAGATCGTCCCCCGGCCGGGCGCCATCAATGATGTAGAAGTACAGCGGCTTAATGTAAACATAGTTGACAATAGGATACCCCAGCAGCAGGGCCCCCGGCTTGGGCAGGCCGTAATTGCTGTAGCCCATCCGGTCGGTGCCAAAGATGCCGCTCATCTGGCCGCCGGCAGAATAACCGATCAGGGCATAATCTTCAGCCTGTACCCCAAATTCGTCGGCGTGCTGGGTGATGAACTGGATGGCACGCACCAGGTCCTTATAGGCGGCATTGTTGTGGTTGTCCTCACCCACGCTGTACCGCAGGATAAAGGAAGCATATCCCATTTCATGCAGGTGGTAGCAGGTGGCGCAGCCTTCCCGCATTTTGGCGCTCTTTTCAAACATATTGCCCGGCATCACCAGGGCGTACTTTCCGCCGGGCTGCTTTCCCGGGAAGTAATACAGTTCCACCTGATCCTTGCTGGGATCGGCGGCAATTTCTTCCGGGGTATAAATCTTATAGGTGACCTGAACCCCGCTGTTGTAGTTTTCAATCAGCAGATTCAGGCCGGCGGCTGCATCCGGCGCGCAATCTCCCAGATATTCCTGCAGGGTCCAGCTGGTGTATTCCCAGGGCTGTTCCGGCCAGTAGGCCGAGCGGTCCATTGTGTTGAACCCCGAACCGATGATGCTCTCATTGGCCCTGATCTCTCCGATGGTGGTGTCCGCAGTGATGTTGGGTTCCCCCAGTGCACAGGCAGAAACCGCCGCCGACGCCGTCAGCAACAGGGCCGCGGCTGCCGATATCCCGCGCCGCGCTTTTTCAGAAATCCACCTTTTCATCTTAAGATAAATCCTTCCCATTCTATTTTGCTGAGGCTGCTGCCTTCTCCCAGAAGGCAGCAGCCTCCGTCAGCCAGTTCTCTGCATCGGTGCCGGTGCCCACGCCCACACCATGGGGCGCGTTGTCATACACCGTCATCTGGTGCATCACGCCGTTCTTTTCCAGGGCCTTGTCCAGCAGCGGCCCCTGCAAAGGCGGGATCAGGGCCCCTAGGGTCAGGTCATTTTTGCCGAACCAGTGGTAGGTGGCCGGGAAACTGGCCGTCACCTCGGCGGGCAGGTCAATGTTATAATAATAGTCCCCCGGGGCCAGGTCATCCCCCGGCCGGGCCCCATCGTATACGTAGAAAAAGCCAGGTTTGCTGTACATGTAATCCACAATGGGATAGCCCAGCAGCAGCGCGCCGGGCTTGGGCAGGCCATAGTTGCTGTAGCCCATCCGGTCGGTGCCGAAGAGGCCGCACAGCTGGCCGCCGGCGGAATAGCCCACCAGGGCATAGTCCTCCGGCTGAACCCCCAGTTCCTGGGCGTTCTGGGTGATGAACTGCACCGCACGGACCAGGTCCTGATAGTTGGCATTGTTTTTCAGCCGGCTGCCCGCCCGGTATTGCAGCACAAAGGCGGCATAACCCATCTCATGGAGCTGGAAGGCGGTGCCGCAGCCCTCCTTCACCCGGCCAGTGCACTCCAGAAAGTTTCCCGACACCACCAGGGCATATTTGCCCCCGGGCTGTTCCGCCGGGAAGTAAAACAGACGGGCCTCTGCCCGGGTGGGATCCTCCTGGATTTCCTCCTCGGAATAGAGGGGAAAGCTCACCTGGACCCCCTGGTTATAGTTGTCAATCAGCAGGTTCAGCCCTGCCACCGCATCCGGCGCCGTGGCCCCCAGATAGTCCCGCAGGGAGCTGTCGGCGTTTTCCCAGGGCTGCTCGGGCCAAAGCAGCCCATCTTCCAGGGTCTCCAGTTTCAGCTCTGTGAGCGCAGGGTTAGTGTACATTTCTTCCACGGTGGAATCCGGCGTCAAAAAAGGCGCAGCAGCCTGCACCGGAAGGGCTGCCAGCATCATGGCCAGCACCGCGGCGGCATCGGCCACCCACCGGCCCATCTTTGTTCGTTTCATCGGGTTCACCCCATCTTTCCCGGAATGTCTGGCTTTGGTCCCCGCGCTGCCGGGAACCGGCAGCTTCATTGCCTCTATTGTAACCCGCCGAAGCTTACTTGTCAAAACCTTTGCAGGGCCGGCGGCATTGTGCTTTCCGCCAAAATCTGCTATACTGTGGATACTTCTCGCCTGTTTTTTTTTGATTCGGAGGAGGTTATCTCTATGTGGACACGCGCGCTGTTGAAAGCCAACGCCAAAACGGTTCTTCGCCGCAGCTACTGGCGCGTCTTTTTGATGTGCCTGATCGCTTCGCTGCTGGCCGGGGACATTGATCTGAACTTCAACCTTGTCAACACCCAGATCAATTACCAGACCACGGTGGAACAGGCTTCCCGGCTGGTGGGGGTGCTGGCCCTGGTGGTGGTGCTGGTGGCGAGCCTATGCTGGGGCATCCTGTTCAGCCCGGTGATCCGGGTGGGGCAGTGCCGCTATCTGATCCAAAACCGGGCCGGCGAAGTGGGCCTGGGCACCCTGTTCTCGGGTTTTTCCAACAACTACTGGAACACCGTCAGCGGGATATTCTACGCCAACCTGCGGATTTTCCTGTTTACCCTGCTGCTGGTGATCCCCGGCATCATCAAGGCGTACCAGTACACCTTTGTCCCCTACCTGCTGGCTGAGAACCCTGATATGGAACCGGCCCGGGCCGCCGAGATCAGCACCCTGATGACCGACGGAGAAAAGTGGAACATCTTTGTGCTGGACCTGTCCTTCCTGGGATGGAACATCCTGGGTTCCCTGCTGTTTGGGATCGGCACTCTGTTTGTCACCCCCTACTACTCTGCAACCCAGGCCGAGCTGTACGCCGCCATGCGGGCCAAGGCGCTGGCCGCCGGCATTGTCAGCGAAGCCGAACTGTCTGGCGAGACATTCTAAAAGGAAAGAACGGACGATCAATTTTGATGGATGAATCAATGTCAATCCGGCCCATGCGGCCCGACGACTGGCCTGAGGTCGCCGAGATTTACAAAGAAGGAATTGCAACCGAACACGCCACCTTTCAGACAGCCTGCCCGCCCTACCGAGCCTGGGACGCCTCCCATATCAAGGAGTGCCGGCTGGTGATCCTGGCCCCCGATGGGGCCATTGCAGGCTGGGCGGTGCTCTCCCGGGTGAATATGCGCTGGTGCTACCGGGGCGTGGCCGAGGTGAGCATCTATGTGGGAGAACAGTACCGGGGCCATGGCTATGGCTACCACCTGCTGACCGCCCTGTGCCAGGCCGCAGAACAGGCGGGCTACTGGACGCTGCAGTCCACCGTCCTCCAGGACAACGAGGCCAGCCACCGGCTCCACAAAAAATGCGGCTTCCGGGAAGTGGGCCGCCGGGAGCGGATTGCCCGGGACTGCCACGGCCGCTGGCTGGACACCTGGCTGATGGAACGCCGCTGCGCCGACGACGAGCCCGCCGGCTATAAGAAACTGTAAAGGAAAAACCCGCAGCCATCCGATGGCAGCGGGTTTTTGTTTTGGTTCAGATGTAAGATCAGACCCCGATGGGTTTCTGGCTGTTGCGGTAAAGGGCTTCCAGAATCGCACAGTATTTGTCTGCAAGGCAGACGATCACAGCCTCCCGGCAGGCGGGCACATGAAGCAGGGTCAGGGGCCACATGTGGCTGCGGATGATGTTCTTTTCCTTGGCGGTCAGGCCAAAGCACCGGTCGGCGTTGTCCCGGGCCAGCAGCGGGTGGACAAAGCCGTGCATCTTGAAGATGTTCCGCAGGCCCTTGCAGTCTGCAAAGGGCACCGTGTGGTGCCAGTCATAGAGATAGAAGTCGTGGAGCAGCGCTCCCACAGCCAGGGCCGTCTCGTCCGCCCCCAGATGGAAGCGGCGGTTGATCCAGAAGCTCACCCGGGCCACATTCCGGCAGTGCTGGTATGTAGTGACGCAGCCGTGCTGAATGAAATTGTTCATCTCCTGCACCCGGGGATCGTCCTCGTACTTCTGCAGGATGGCTGCCAGGTGTGCGCGTTCTGTTTCAGACAAACCCATAAGCGTTCCTCCTGATGGCTCTCTTTGTGGCTGGCGGCGCCGCTGCCCCTTTGGCTCAGGAATGCAGCTGCACCGGGGAAGAATCTCCAAAATATTCGGCGTCCGATGTCTTGGACCGCTTGAGGGTCAGGTCCACCATGTACTGGACCCCGTCCCCCAGGGCTTCCAGGTCTGCCAGCTTGGCTTTGGCGGCAGCCTCGTCCGGGTACCACTGGAGCAGGAAGAAGTTTTCGGCCTCCACCCCGTAGTAGATCCAGACGCCGTCGGCCCGCAGCAGGTCCTCCAGATGGTCCACATGGTCTCCGTCCAAAAGGCCCAGGCCCTCTTCTGCGTAGATGCTCTCGGGCTCCACCTGCATCTTTTCGATGACGCGGATGGAACTGTCCACGTATTCATCCTGGGAAATCTTCTTGTCGGAATGTTCCCACCCGGTCAGGAACGCCTGCAGCAGCAGGCCCTGCACTGAAATTCTGGGTTGATTGTCATGGAATGGCATAATCATTGCTCTCCTTTTTTGAGCGGATGATCTCCGCCCCATAGTATACAAAATCGGTTAGTCTATGTCAACCGCTTTTCACAAAGTTTTCTTCGTATAATCGCAAAGTTGCCTTCAAGGATGAAAGTCAAAGACCTCTCCCAGCCACTCTTTTGCCAGTTCCAGCCATCGGCCCGGGTGGGGCATCTCGTTGCCCACCTCGGCGGTGCAGACGCTGAGGCCGTGCTTGCCGTGGGGGAACAGATGGGCCTCGCAAGGCACCCCGGCTTTGTGGAGGGCCGACACCAGCATCAGGGTGTTTTCCACCGGGACGGTGGCGTCCTCCATGGTATGCCACACAAAGACCGGCGGCACCGCCGGGGTGATCTTGTCCTCCAGGCCAAAGGCCAGGTGGTCGGCGGGGTCCTGAGATCCGGACAGCTGGACAAAGCTGCCCCGGTGGGCAAAGGGCCCGGCTGTCACCACCGGATAGCTGAGGATCAGGGCGTCGGGCCGCTGCTGGGCTCCGGCGCAGCCGGGCAGGTCCAGCACAGCCCCCGACAGGGCCAGGTGGGCCCCTGCCGAAAAGCCGCAGAGGGCAATCTGGCGGGGCCGGATGCCCCAGGCCCCGGCATGGGCCCGCAGCAGGGCCATGGCTTCATTCAGCTGGGCCAGAGGCCGGTAGTCCCGGGCCTGCTCCCCCACGCTATACCACAGCACCGCTGCATGGTATCCCGCTGCCAGAAACTGGACCGCCACAGGGTCTGCTTCCCGCTGGCTCACATGTTCATATCCGCCGCCGGGTACCACCAGCACCAGCGGCCGGGCCTGGGTCTCGGGCATGGAGGCCGAGGGCTCACGCAGATAGACGGTCAGCTGGGCGCCGCCCGCCTGTAAGGTTTCAACTTTCATGGCTGTTTCCTCCCCGGGCGGCCGTCTCTTCTGCGCCGCCTGCATCCTATTGTACCGCAGAGCTTCCCCGCTGGAAAGAGGAATTTTAAACTTTTTATGAAGGAAGGGTGCAGGGGCTTGATTTTCGGTCCGAATCGGTGTATATTAGCACTCGAAATATATGAGTGCTAAGCAAGTCTTAGCTGCTCTTTGGAAAGAAAAGAGGTTTTTGCTATGGCAATGCAGCCGTTCCAGGCCGAAAGCAAAAAGCTGATGGACCTGATGATCAATTCGATCTATACCAATAAGGAGATTTTCCTGCGTGAGCTGATCTCCAACGCCTCCGATGCCATTGACAAGCTCTATTTCAAGAGCCTGACCGACACCTCGGTGGGGATGAACCGGGAGGACTTCCGGATTCTGCTGACCCTGGACAAGGACAACCGGATGCTGACTGTCTCGGATAACGGCATCGGCATGACCCGTGAGGAACTGGAACAGAACCTGGGCACCATCGCCCATTCCGGCAGCCAGGATTTCAAGGCCCAGAACACCGATGAGAACATCGACATCATCGGCCAGTTCGGCGTGGGCTTCTACTCCGCCTTCATGGTGGCCGACCATGTCACCGTCATTTCCAAAGCCTTCGGCAGCGACCAGGCCTGGAAGTGGGAGTCCAGCGGCGTGGAGGGCTATGAGATCACCCCCGCCGAGAAGGACACCGCCGGCACCGACATCATCCTTCACATCAAGGACAACACCGACACCGAAAACTACGACAACTACGTCTCGGAGTACGGCGTGGCCGCCATCGTCAAGAAGTACAGCGATTACATCCGCTACCCCATCCAGATGGAGCGGACCAAGAGCCGCCAGAAACCGGAACCCGATCCCAAGCCCGAGAACTACACCCCCGAATGGGAAGAGTACACCGAGCTGGAGACCCTGAACAGCATGGTCCCCATCTGGAAGAAGCAGAAGAGCGAAGTCACCGACGAGGAGTACAACACCTTCTACAAGAACCACTTCGGCGACTATGCAGACCCCGCCCGGGTGATTGTCAGCCGGACCGAGGGCACTGCCAACTACAACGCCCTGCTGTTCATCCCCTCTCACCGTCCCTATGACTACTACACCAAGGAGTACGAGAAGGGCCTGGCCCTCTATGCTTCCGGCGTGCTGATCATGGACAAGTGCCCCGACCTGCTGCCCGACTACTTCAGCTTTGTGAAGGGCATCGTGGACAGCCAGGACCTGAGCCTGAACATCAGCCGTGAGACCCTCCAGAAGGACAGCCAGCTCAAGCTGATCCACAACGCCCTGGAGAAGAAGATCAAGAACGAGCTGAACGCCATGCTGGTCAATGACCGCGAGAAGTATGAGGCCTTCTGGAAGGAGTTTGGCCGCCAGATCAAGTTCGGCGCCTACTCGGATTACGGCATGCACGTGGATCTGCTGCGGGGCCTGCTGCTGTTCTACTCCGCCAAGGAGAAGAAGATGGTGACCCTGGAAGAGTACGTGGAGAAGATGCCCGCCGACCAGAAGTACATCTACTTCGCCGCCGGCGACTCCGCCGACCGTCTGGCCAAACTGCCCACCGCAGCCCTGGTGCTGGACAAGGGCTATGACCTGCTGCTGCTGACCGAGGACGTGGATGAGTTCTGCTTCCAGGTCATGCACTCCTTCCCCCGGAAGGACGCCGAGGGCAAGGACGGCACCGTCGAGTTCAAGAACATCAACAGCAACGACCTGGGCCTGGAATCCGACGAGGAGAAGAAGGCTGCCGAAGAGGCAACTGCCGAGAACAAGTCCCTGTTTGAGGCCATGAAGACCGCTCTGGATGGCAAGATCAAGGAAGTGCGGGTTTCCACCCGTCTGAAGGATCACCCGGTCTGCCTGTCCTCCGACGGCCCCCTGTCCATTGAGATGGAGAAGGTCCTGTCCCATCAGCCGGGCAGCGAGAACGTCAAGAGCGAAAAGGTGCTGGAGATCAATGCTTCCCACCCCGTCTTTGCCGTGCTGAAGGCCGCCCAGGAGGCCGGCGACACCGACAAGGTGAACCAGTACAGCCAGATCCTCTACGCCCAGGCACAGCTGATCGAGGGCCTGCCGGTGGACGATCCTGTGGCCTACGCTGACGCCGTCTGCGCTCTGATGAAGTAAGACCTGCGCCCAGCGCCTCAAAATTCAACCTTAACAAACGAGCCGTGTTCCAGTATAATAAAAGGAGCACGGCTTATTTTGTCGTTTCTGCCTGGGAGGTCATGGTCTATGCAGCCACAACGAAGACACTATTTCGCACACATTCCCATCATTGCCCTGCTGATCCTGCTGGGCCTGGCCCCCTGGCTGTCGGTGATCCTGTTCATCATCCGGGCCATCGACCGGGACAGCGAAAAGAAAGAGCTTCAGGCCGCCCGGGACCGCCAGGATTACGCCGCCGACTTTCGTCCCCAGGACACCCGCCGGGCTGCGCCCCAGGGCGCTTATGACTACAGCGCCCACTATGCCGGCCATGATCTCCCCACCGCCGAACAGCAGAAATCCAAGCTTCACCAGCAGCGCCTGACCAGCCTTTGCACCATCGCCGGGGCCATTCTGCTGTTCATCGGGGTGGTCAGCCTCCCCGACGCTGTCTCCCAGATGCTCTTTATGCACCCCATCCATGAGCGGCTGTCTCTGAGCAACTGGTCTGACCTCTTTACCGCTGTGGCCCAGATCGCAGGAGGCGGCGGGGCACTGCTGTTCAGCCTGAATCTGAAACGGATCAGCCGCCTGGAACGGCAGCTGGACAAGGTGGTGGGCGGCCGGGACAACATCCCGCTGAACGAACTGTTTGCCACCGCGGGCCTTCCGGCTGAGGAAGGCCGCCGGGTGCTGGAGCACGCCATCGACCACGGCTATTTCGGCGCCGATGCCTACATTGACAACCTTACAGGCTTTTTGATTGTACGGGGCCCTGCCCCCATCCCGGCCCAGCCCGCCCAGCCCGAACCGGAACCTGACCCCGCCGACGAAACCCAGTACCAGAAGCTGCTGCGGCAGCTCCATCAGGCCGGGCAGTCCCTGGCCGATCCTGCCACGCAGGACAAGGTGGGACGGCTGGAACAAGTGGCCGCGCGGATTTTTGCCCTGGCCGAGAAAGACCCCTCCAAGCAGGAGCAGCTGCGGAAATTCGTGGGCTATTATTTGCCCACCTCCCTGAAACTGCTCCACACCTACATCCAGCTGGACAGCCAGGGCGTGGACGGGGAAAACATCACCAAAACCAAACAAAGCATCCAGAGGTCCCTGGACCTGCTGGTCACAGCCTTTGAAAACCAGCTGGACAAGCTGTTCCAGTCCGACGCGCTGGACGTGTCGGCGGACATCGCCGCCCTGGAAGGAATGCTGAATCTGGACGGCCTGTCGGGAGAGAGCGACTTCTCGATCCAGTCCCAAGACCCATAAAAGGAGAAACCATGGCTCATATCATTGAAATCACCGATTTACAGGACCCGGCCCTGGACGTCTTTGCCCGGCTGACCGAAAACCAGCTCCGCAGCCGTCTGGAACCCGAGAAGGGCATCTTCATTGCCGAGAGCCCCAAGGTCATTGACCGGGCTCTGGACGCCGGATACAAGCCCCTGTCCTTCCTGATGGAGCGGCGGAAGATCGACGGCCCTGCCCAGGAGGTGCTGGCCCGCAGCGGCGACGCCCCGGTCTACACCGCCGACCGGGATGTGCTCACTGCCCTCACCGGCTACCAGCTGACCCGCGGGGTTCTGGCAGCCTTTCACCGGCCCGCTCTGCCGGCAGTGGAAGACCTCTGCCGGAATGCCCGCCGGGTGGCGGTGCTGGAAAACATCGTGGACTCCACCAATGTGGGGGCCATCTTCCGGTCGGCGGCGGCCCTCCATATCGACGCTGTCCTGGTAACCCCTTCCTGCTGTGACCCCCTGTGCCGCCGGGCGGTGCGGGTCAGCATGGGGACGGTGTTCCAGGTGCCCTGGACCCAGATCGGCACCCTGCCCGCCGACTGGCCTGAGGCAGGCCTGGCCCGGCTGAAGGGAATGGGGTTCAAAACCGCCGCCCTGGCCCTCAGCGACCGCTCGGTCTCTATCGACGCCCCCCAGCTGATGGCTGAGGACCGGCTGGCCCTGATTCTGGGCACCGAGGGAGACGGCCTTTCCCCTGTCACCATCGCCCAGTGCGACTACACCGTCAAAATCCCCATGTCCAACGGAGTGGACTCCCTGAACGTGGCCGCGGCCAGTGCCGTGGCCTTTTGGCAGCTCCGGGCCCGGGACTGACCTGCAGCCATCACAGCATCAAAAAAGCGCAGCCGTTTGGCTGCGCTTTTTGTTTCTCACAAATCAGATCAGGCCCAGATCCCGGAAAGCAATGGCGATGCCGTCCTCGGTCACCGCCGGACAGATCCGGTCACAGCGGGCTTTCAGGTCATCAGAACCATTGGCCATGCAGTAGCTGATGCCGGCCACATCGGTCATTTCCAGGTCGTTGGGGCTGTCCCCAAAGGCGATCACCGAAGACAGCGGCATTCCCAAATGGCTGCAGATCCGGCGGATTCCCTCTCCCTTGTTGAACTTGCGGTTGATCAGCTCACCGCTGACCACACCGCCCCCATCCTTGAAGGTGGTCTGCTCGCAGAAGACAAACTGATCGCCATAGGCCGCCTTGGCCGGGGCCAGGTCCTCCTGCTTCTGGGCAATGTAGCAGATTTTGTACACCGGCTGGCCCTGGTATTCCGACAAGGGCCGGATCAGCATGCCGTCTGCAAAGGCTTTGCGCCACCGCTCCACCTCGCTGTTGACCGCGCCGGGTCGCTGGGCCTGGTAGGCAGCCAGGCGTTCCATCATTCTCTCCCCGCCGAAGGTGGCGTCCCGGACTTCCAGGGTGCACTCCACATCATTGGATTCCAGGATTTTCCGCAGGCCGTCGCTCTGGGCCTGTTCCATGGGGCAGTCAAAAATCACCTGATCGCCGCAGACCACATAGCCGCCGGCGCTGGACACATAGCCATCGAAACCATAGTGGAGCACCGGCGCCGTCATTTTGTAGTTCCGGCCGGTGCACAGGAATACCTTATGGCCGTTGGCCCGGGCCTTGTGCACCGCATCCACAGCGCTGGCCGGTGGTTCCATTTTCCCAGGCTCAATCAAGGTGCCGTCGATATCCAGAAAAATCAGATGTTTCTCCATACCTTCCTCCTCAACTTCTCTCAGAAAATCCACAGCCCCATGCCCGCAGCCCGCATCAGAAGACCGATGAGCAGTGCTGCCGCCGCCAGAATCAGGGCTGCCCTGCTGCCGGGATTCTGTTTCTTTTGGGAGGGGCGCCCCCGTTTTCCCCCATTGCTCCGGGACTGTTTGGGCTGGCTCCGGCGGTCGGAACTGCGATTTTTGCCGGCGCTCCGGCCTGCGCGGCCGGAATCTTCTTTTTCCCGGGCTGCAGCCGCCTTCTGACGGGCTGCGCCGGTGGGATAGACATGTACCTCGGGCTGGCTTTCCCGCCGTCCTGGGGCCTCTTTGGGCCAGGAGGCCGATTCCCTGCTCCCCACGCCGCACCGGCGGAGATAGCTGTCGGCCAGCTGGTAATATTTGGACAGCTCCTTTTCGCTGAAGGCTGTCCCGGCGTAGGCCTCTTCCAGGCACTCGATGGCCTCATCAAACAGCACCGCAGCCTGGCTGCCGCTGGCGCGGTCGGCGGCGTGAGCGCCCTCATTGCGGGCCATCCGCACCGCATTGCAGGCCCGGCGGGCCGCCCCGGGATGGGCGGTGCTGCCCAGCAGGTCCAGGGGCTGGGAGGCATCGTTTTCCGGGTCCAGAAGCACCCGCATGCACAGGGTGGTGTCCAGCTGCTGCCAGCTGGTTTTCCGGCCGATATCCGGCATGTGGCCATAGTAAGCAGGGCTTTCCTCCTGGCGGCGCTCCAGATGTTCCAGCAGGGATTCAAAGCTGTGCGATCCGGGCTTGTTTTCCCAGTGCCAGCGGAGAATCCGCCGGCTGATCTCGTCACAGGAAGCCTTGATTTCAAAGGCGGCCTGCAAATATTCTTCGGGCATGCTTTTTCCTCCCCTCCCTTGTCCTCAACCCAAAACAGGGGGAGCGGCCAAAACGCGCTCCCCCCTGCGGGTTTTCTTACAAAAAGAACTGATAATACAGGAATCCGTACAGCGCAATGCCTGCGCAGATCAGAGCCGTGACGGGCGGCACCCAGCGGATGATGTTCTCCGCCACAGGGTCCCGATCGTCTTCTTCCTCCTCTTCCTCATCCTCTGCTCGGGACACGCCGGCGTGGCGGATGGGCTGTTCCTTCCACCGGTCGGAAGGCCGGACCTGGCGGGTTGCCTCTTCTTCCTCCTCCGGGTCGGTCCCGCGGCTGCGGGAGGACACCGGCGGCTGGCTGGGCTGGGTAAACAGCCGCGTCTCCTGGCTGACCCGGGTGGCAGGCTCCTGCCGGGCCGGCTGCACCGGCTCAAAGGCACGGGTGCCGCCGCTGCTCTCAACCGGGGCGCCGGCAATCCGGGTGGGCTCGCTGTCCTCCGACGGGGCAGAGGCAGGGGCAATCACGGTCCCCTGACCGGGCGCTTCTTCCGGCTCGGCGTCCTGCTCGGGCTGCATCAGGGTATTCAGGGCGTTCTGCAGCAGGATCCGGTCCGAACCGCACTCGCTGCAGTAGACGGTGTCCTCTTCCTTGGGATGGAAGGCGCCGCAGGCGCAGTACCAGCCGCAGTCCAGCACCTGGGGTGCATAGCGCATTCCCTTGCGGCCCATCCGCTCCTCCAGAGCGGCTGCCAGATTCTCAGGCAGGGCCCGGGGGGCCGGCAGTCGGACCCGCTTGATGTTGTCCAGCCGGACAACCTTCTTGCCGTTGTAGACGTTTTCCAGCACCACATCCACGCTGACAATGGGTTTCTGGGTGATGAACACGGCGTCATCCATGCCGAACAGCTCCCCGGGCTTGATGTCCAGGTCGCGGTAGGCAAATTCATCCTCGCAGAGGATCTCGCCGCCGGTGGTTTTGCACTTGAAGCGAATTTCCAGGGCGGTCAGATTTACCCGGGAAATATTTTTGAAGGTCAGGCAGACCGCCCGGTCCCCGCTGACGCTGCCTTTCAGCAGCTCAACGCGGACAAACTGAACCGGGCTGCCCGGGGTATAATAGTTGGCTCGGGTTTGGGCAATCGGGTCAAAACTTTCCTCCACAACACTCACTCCTTCGCTGTTTACTGTTATGCCTGGGGCTGGTCGGGCTTCCGGTCTTCCGGCGCAGAACCCTTCTCAGGGGCAGGTGCTGCCGGCTGGTCCTGGGCGGGCACATCCACCCCGCCGGCGGGAGCCTCATCCTCTGCCGCAGGCATTTCCACGGCGGGCTCTTGCACGGGCGCTGCCGGTGCCTGCTCTGCAGGAGCCTGCGGTGCAGCCGGGGCTGCAGGCTGCTGGGCCACGGGGTTGCCGTCCTCATCCTTCCGGGGAGGCAGCTTTTCACCCCGCATGATGGCGTTGAACTCGGACTCGTTCAGCTTCTCGCGCTCGATCAGGGCCTGGGCCAGGGCATGGAGCTGATCCATATGCTCGGTCAGGGTCCGGCGGCAGGTCTCATAGGCCTCGTCGATGATATCCCGGATCTCGCTGTCGATCTCGGCAGCGGTGGTCTCACTGTAGCCCTTGCCCTGGCCGAAGTCGCGGCCCAGGAAGGTCTCCTCCTGGGAGGTGCCGTAGACCACAGGGCCCAGCCGCTCCGAGAAGCCATAGCGGGTGATCATCTGGCGGGCAATGTTGGTGGCCTGCTGCAGGTCATTGGAGGCACCGGTGGAGATATCCTCCAGGATCAGCTGCTCGGCCACACGGCCGCCCAGGCTGGAGACGATGTCCTCAAACATTTCCCGGCGGGTCACATAAGAGCGATCCTTCTCAGGCAGGTACATGGTGTAGCCCCCTGCCTGGCCCCGGGGAATGATGGTAATCTCATGGACCCGAGGATGGTGCTTGCAGTAGAAGCCCGCCACTGCGTGGCCTGCCTCATGGTAGGCAGTCAGCTTCTTTTCTTCGGGGGTGACCACACGGCTCTTCTTCTCGGGGCCGGCCATCACCTTCATGGATGCTTCCTCGATGTCCTCCATGGTGATGGCCTTGCGGTTGCGGCGGGCAGCCAGCAGGGCTGCCTCGTTGACCAGGTTTTCCAGGTCGGCGCCGGCAAAACCGGCGGTCCGCTGGGCAATCACCCGCAGGGACACATCGGGGGCCAGCGGCTTCTTGCGGGTGTGGACCTTGAGGATCTCCTCGCGGCCCTTGACATCGGGCAGGCCCACATAGACCTGGCGGTCAAAACGGCCGGGACGCAGCAACGCCTTGTCCAGGATGTCGGCCCGGTTGGTGGCGGCCATCACAATGATGCCGTCGTTGGCCTCAAAGCCGTCCATCTCCACCAGCAGTTGGTTCAGGGTCTGCTCGCGCTCGTCGTGGCCGCCGCCCAGACCGGCGCCGCGCTGGCGGCCCACCGCATCGATCTCGTCGATGAAGATGATACAGGGCATGGTCTTTTTGGCCTTGTCAAACAGGTCGCGGACACGGGATGCGCCCACGCCGACGTACATTTCCACAAAGTCAGAGCCGGAGATGGAGTAGAAGGGCACCCCTGCCTCGCCGGCACAGGCGCGGGCCAGCAGGGTCTTGCCGGTGCCCGGAGGGCCTACCAGCAGGACGCCGTGGGGAATCCGGGCGCCCAGAGAATTGAACTTGTCGGGGCTCTTGAGGAACTCCACCACTTCCTTCAGCTCTTCCTTTTCCTCGTCCTCACCGGCGACATCGGCAAAGGTGGCGGTCTTCTGGTTGGTGGACTCGTCCTTGACCCGGGCGCGGCCCACGTTCATCACGTTGCCGCCGCCGGCGCCGCCCCGGAGCATCGAGAACAGGATGAACCCGGTGCAGCCCAGCATGGCCAGATAGAAGAAGATCTCCATCCAGGGCACCGACTCCCGCAGGGCAGTATAATCATACTGCATGGGGGCGTCGGGGTTGGCCGCGTCGTAGGCGTCGATATACTTCTGGACTTCATTGATAAAGAGGGCTGCATAGGGCAGCTGGTACCGGACAGTGACGGTACCGTCGGAATTCTTCTCCACCGAATCGCTGGAGGAGCTGCCCGAGCCGAACAGGTCTGTCACCAGGCCGCCGGTGGCGCCATTCGAAGCATCGGTGGTGCCGGGCAGGGGCAGGTCGCCCTCCTTGATGTTCATGGTGATGACGCTGGTGTTCCGGTCCAGCGTGAAGGAGGTCACCTGCAAATGTTCAAAGTAATGCACCACCGTTGAGTAGCTCATGGTGGAGCCGGTCGTGCTGTTGGAGGTGGTGAACACCGACCAGATCATCAGCACAGCGGCCAGCGCCAGCGCCAGGATCAGCGGGTTCAGGTGCGGTCTTTTCTGCTGCAAAAACAATCAACTCCCATTCTGTAATATCGGGTGAGATTCGCCGGCCGCCCTGGGGTTATTCGCCCCCGTAGATCTCCGGCTTCAGAACGCCCACAAAGGGCAGGTTGCGGTACTTTTCGTCGTAGTCCAGGCCGTAGCCCACCACGAAGGCGTCAGGTACTTCAAAGCCCTGATAATCAGCCGTGATGCTGGTCTTGCGGCGGGCGGGCTTATCCAGGATGGCGCAGATCCGCACCGAGTTGGGATTGCGCATCTTGAGCATGGGCACCAGGTGGGACAGGGTCACACCGGTATCCAGCACGTCCTCCACAATCAGGACCTCACGGCCGCTCAGGTCAGCGTCCAGGTCCTTTACAATCTTGACCAGACCGGTGGTCTGGGTATTGGTGCCGCCGTAGCTGGACACCACCATAAAATCAATGCTGCAGGGAATGGTGACAGCCCGCATCAGGTCGGCCATAAAGACCACGGCCCCTTTCAGGATCGAGACCAGCAGCAGGTCCTTGCCTGCGTAGTCCCGGCTGATCTGGGCTCCCAGCTCGGCCACCTTGGCCTTCAGCTGTTCCTCGCTGACCAAAACGGTCTGAATGTCATCACGCATATCCATGACTCAACGTCCTCTCTGTTCTCCCTCTCGGGTTTCTATCTCCAGGTGCAGGATGATGCCCTGCTCCCCCGGCCGGGGGGCAAGACCTTCCGCAAAACCTGCGCCGCAGACCCACACCACCTGGCTGCCGTCTGCCAGCAGGGGCAGACTGTCCCGCAGTCCGGGCGGAATGGCCTGCTCATTCATCCATTTGCGCAGCGGCTTGGTGAGGTTCCGGCCGGCGGGCCGGTATTCATCTCCCGGCAGACGGCTGCGCAGGGTAAGGGCAGGATGCAACATGGTTATTCTAGCATAATCCGCTACATTTTTTAAGTCCTTTTTGTGAACGGCCTGTGTTTTTTCTTGAAAAAAGGGTTTCTCCACCCTGACACAGAGCCGCAATCCCCCGCCCAGGGGATATTCAGTCCCATTTTCGGGTCGGAAGGGAACCGGTTCCAACGGGCCTCCCGCCGGGGCGGGCGGGATTTCTTCCTGCCAGAAGCAGCCCTGGCCGGCCCGCATCCGCACCCCGGGCCGCAGCTGCACCGCGCCGGAGCCCTCCTGCACCAGCTGGCACAGCAGGCGGATATACCGCTCCTCCGGGTCCCGGTGGGAGGCCACCAGGGCATGGGCTGCCGCCTCCAGGATCAGGGGGTCGGCCTGCTGGAGTACTTCCAGCCGGTACACCTTCTCCCCTGCCGCCAGGGCCCGGCGGGCCGGCGGCGGGCAGTCTTCGGGGCGCAGGCAGGCGGCCTGCTCCAGCATTTGGGCAGCTGCCCGGGCAAAATAGGCGTCGGCCTGGGCCGCCTTTTCACAGAAGCGGGCCAGGTTCCGCTCGGCCCCGGCGTTGGCCTGCCGGAGGGCCGGCAGGGCGTCGTGGCGCAGGCGGTTGCGGGCGTAGTCGTCCGAGAGGTTGGTTTCATCGGTGACCCACTGCTGGCCGCAGGCGGTGCACCAGGCCTCCACTTCTTCACGGGTCAGGCACAGCAGGGGCCGGACATAGAAATCCCGCACCGGGCGGATGCCCCCCGCCCCGTGGAGCCCGGTCCCCCGGGCCAGCCGGAACAGCAGGGTCTCTGCTTGATCTGTAACAGTATGGGCCAGGGCGATGCGGTCTATCCCTTCCCGGTGGAGCCGCTCAAAACAGGCATACCGGAGGGCCCGGGCCCCCGCTTCGCCGCCTGAGGCGTCGGGCAGTCCCTCTTCCCCTGCCCGGAACACCCGCAAAGGCACCCCCAGTTCGGCGCACTGGGCCCGGACAAAGGCCTCATCTCCATCAGCGGCCGCCCCCCGCAGCCGGTGGTTCACATGGCAGGCGGACACCTGGATGCCCAGGGACTGGGCCAAAACCAGCAGCAGCCGCAGCAGAGCCATACTGTCTGCCCCGCCCGAGACGGCCGCCGCTACCTGCTGTCCATGCACAAAAAGCCCGGCCTGCCTGCAATAGGCCAGCACGCGGGCTTGCATGTTCTCAAAATTATCGTTGTTTTGGTTCATATCAGTGCTGGAAATCCACATCCATAAACCGGGTGTGGGCGCCGTCCCAGCCCAGCGGGACCACGCTGGTCTCGCCGTGGCGGTTTTTGGCCACAATGCACTCGGCGGTGTCGGCGTCCACCTCTGCGCCGTCCGGCTGCTGGCTGGCATAGTAGGAATCCCGGTACAGGAACAGGACGCAGTCGGCGTCCTGCTCGATGGAACCCGAATCGCGCAGGTCGGACAGCTGGGGGCGGTGGCTGGAATTGTTGCCCTGTTTTTCCACTGCACGGGACAGCTGGCTCAGGGCGATGATGGGCACGTTCATCTCTTTGGCCATGATCTTGAGGTTCCGGGTGATGGTGCTGATCTCCTGGACCCGGTTCTCGGTCCGCAGGCCGGAAGTCATCAGCTGCAGGTAGTCGATGACGATCAGGCCGATGTTGGGCCGGCTGGGGTCCTGGTTGATCCGGCGGATCTTGGCCTTCATCTCGGTGATGGTGATGGAGGAAGTGTCATCCATATAGATGGGGGCATCATGGAGCTTTTCGGTGGCCAGAGCCAGATACTCCCAGTCCGACGCCGTCAGGGCGCCGGTGCGGAAGGCCTGGCTGTCGATGCCCGCCTCTGCCGACAGGATACGGTTGGTCAGCTGCTCCTTGGTCATTTCCAGGCTGAAGATGGCCACCGGAATCCGCTGCTTCATTGCCACCCGGGTGGCAATGTTCAGCGCAAAGCTGGACTTGCCCATGCCGGGGCGGGCCGCCAGGATGATCAAGTCACCCCGGCCCAGGCCGGTCAGAACCGTATCCAGCAGCCGGAACCCGGTGGGGATGCCCTTGTATTTGTCGGCGTCGGGGCCGCTGATCTTCTGCAGGTTGGTCAGGGTCTCCACCATGCTGGAAGACAGGGGGGTCAGGGCGCTGGAATCCCGGCCCGAGCGGATCTCATACAGGCGCTGCTCGGCGTTTTCCAGCAGCAGGGAGGCGTCCGGCTCATCGCCGGCGTCCTGCAGAATGTCGGTTGCCACCCCCATCAGCTGGCGGACCAGGTATTTCTCCTGGACGATCTGGGCATAGGCCTTGACGTTGGAAATGCTGGGCACCGTCTCGGCCAGGCCGGTCAGGTAGACCTTGGCCTCGTCGGGGCTGGCAAAGATGTTGTCTGACACCACTGCATCCAGCAGGGTCACAAAGTCAATGGTCTGGTCCCCGGTGAACAGGCGGATCATTTCCGCATAAATCTTGCCATTCTGGGATGCATAGAACATCTCGGGGCGGACAATCTCCACCAGGTCGGTGAGGACCTCGGGTTTGAGCAGGACGGCGCCCAGCACGCTCTGCTCGGCCTGCATACTGTAGGGCGGCTGGATGCCCATGCTCTCCAGATTCAGCTCGCTGCCATAGCGGGAGCGGCGGCGTTCTTCCGGCATGCGTCTTTCTCCTCTCTCAAAAAATCGGGCCTCTCACCCAAAAAAGCGCCCCCTATGTTGGAGGGGGCGCAGCGGCAGCCGTTGCAGCTTATGCCTGCTCGACCTCCACATTCACCTTGAAGCTGGCCACAACGCCCGGGTACAGCCGGACCTTACCGTTGAAGACACCGGCATCCCGGATGTCCTTGATTTCCAGCTCGATCTTCTTCTTGTCCACCGTCTCGCCGGTGGCCTCGGTCAGGGCTGCAGCAATCTCCTTGCTGGTGACCTTGCCGAACAGGCGGCCCGAAGCGCCGCCCTTGGCCTTGACGGTGACGATGCGGCTGTTGATCTTGGCGGCCAGAGCCTGGGCTGCGGCCACATTCTCTGCCTCGTGGAAGTCGGCAGCGGCCTCCTTGCTGCGGGCAATGTTCACAGCGCTGGCGTCGGCCACAGCGGCCAGCTTGCGGGGGAACAGGTAGTTGCGGGCGTAGCCGTCCGAAACCTCGTGGATCTCATCCTTCTTGCCGATCCCTTTGATATCCTGCTTCAAAATAACCTTCATGGCTGATCCCTCATTTCCGGGCCGGCGGCGGGGTGCACACCAGGCCCATTTTCTTCCTTTAGTATACCGCATCCCGGGCCTTTCGGCAAGGGCGGCGGTGCCTCAATCACATTCCTTTTACAGGTCCAGGCCAGACTCAGCCCAGTTCCTTCTGCACAGCAGCCAGGGCGCTCTCGATGACCTTGTCCATGTCGTAGTACTTGTACTCGCCCAGGCGGCCGCCGAACAGCACATGCTTCTCGCCCTCAGCCAGAGCGCGATACTTGGCATACAGGGCGCCGTTCTTCTCGTCGTTCACCGGATAGTAGGGCTCATCCCCCACCTTCCACTCGGCACTGTACTCCCGGCTGATCACCGTCTTGGGCTGGGTGCCGAACTCGAAGTGCTTGTGCTCGATGATCCGGGTGTAGGGGGTCTCGGCGTCGGTGTAGTTCACCACCGCGTTGCCCTGGTAGTTGTCGGTGTCCAGCACCTCGGTCTCAAACCGGACGCTGCGGTATTCCAGGGCCCCCAGCTGGTAGCCGAAATAGGCGTCGATGGCGCCGGTGTACACCACCCGGTCAGCCAGGGCGTCCAGGGACTCCTTTTCCTGGAGGTAATCCACCCCCAGGCGGACCTCGGTGCCTTCCAGCATCCGCTCCACCATGGCGGTATAGCCGCCGTTGGGGATGCCCTGGTACAGGGCGTTGAAATAGTTGTTGTCGTAGGTGAACCGCACCGGCAGCCGCTTGATGATGAAGGCAGGCAGCTGGTCACAGGGGCGGCCCCACTGCTTGCTGGTGTAGCCCTTCACCAGTTTCTCGTAGATATCGGTGCCCACCAGGCTGATGGCCTGCTCCTCCAGGTTTTTGGGCTCGGTGATGCCGGCGGCAGCCCGCTGGCGCTCGATCTCTGCCCTGGCCTCGGCAGGGGTCACCACACCCCACATTCGGTTGAAGGTGTTCATGTTGAAGGGCATATTGTAAATCTCGCCGTGGTAGTTGGCGATGGGGCTGTTGGTATAGCGGTTGAACTCGGCGAAGCGGTTCACATAAGCCCACACTTCCTTGGAATTGGTGTGGAAAATATGGGCGCCGTACCGGTGGACGTTGATCCCCTCCACCTGCTCGGTATAAATGTTGCCGGCAATGTGATCCCGCCGGTCAATCACCAGGCAGCGCTTGCCGGCCTGGCGGGCCTCATGGGCAAATACCGCGCCGAACAGGCCGGCGCCCACAATGAGATAATCGTACTGTTTCATTCCGCTTCTCCTTTTCTGGCGGTGAAGGCAGGCATCGGCCCGCCTCTGATGCGGAAAAGGCGCGCCTGTCCGGCAGCCGCGCCTTGTTCTGCTGATCTCAGAGCGTCAGTCCTTGACGCTCCCTTTCTTCTGGGATGCGCGATAGTTGTCAATGGCAGTATGAAGCAGCTCTTTCGCCTGATCTAGGCTGGTGTGCTTCATGACGGTGGCCGCCATCGTCTGGTGGCCGCCGCCGCCCAGGCTCTCCATGATCACCTGGACATTGACCTGGCCCATGCTGCGGGCCGAAATCTTGATGGAGCTGCCGGTCTGAACCACCACAAAGCTGGCCTGCACCCCTTCAATGCCCAGCAGGTCGTTGGCCGCCTGGGGAATGGCCACCTGGGCCTCCGAAGGCAGTTCCCCGCTGAGCACCACGGCGCAGCCCTTGTACATCTGGGCCTTGGACACCAGCCCAGCCTTGGCGTTGTACTCGGGCAGACTCACATCAAACAGAGCCCAGGCCCGCTCGGTCTCGGCGCCGTAGCGGCGCAGGGCCGCCGCCGCCTCAAAGGTGCGGACGCCGGTGTGGAGGCTGAAATTGCGGGTGTCCAGCATGATGCCGGACAGCAGGCCCTCGGCTTCCACCCGGGTGGGTTTGTCATCCCGGCTGCCCACATACTGGAGCAGCTCGGTGACCAGTTCACTGGTGGAGGAGGCGTAGGGTTCGTGGCAGACCAGGACTGCGTTCTCGATGTAGCCCACACCTTTGCGGTGGTGGTCGATGACCGCAATCTTGCCGCACTTTTCCAGAATTTCCTTGCTCTCCACCTGGCCCACCTGGTATGTATCCACCACGATGCACAGGGTTTCCTTGTTGATGATGGCAAGGGCACCGTGGGGGTCGATGAAGTCACTCTCCTGGCCCGCGTCCTCAATGGCGTGGATCAGGCTGGTGGCCAGGGTGGCATCCCGCCGGACTGCAATCACCGCCGGCACGTCGCAGATCTTGCAGATCCGCAGCACGCCCTCGGCGGCGCCGATGGCGTCCAGGTCGCTCATCCGGTGGCCCATGATCACCACATGGTCGGCGGCCTTGATCAGGCCCACCAGGGCCTCGGCCACAATGCGGCTGCGGACTTTGCTCCGCTTTTCCACACCGTGGCTGACGCCGCCGTAGAAGGTAAAGCCGTCGGGGGTCATCTCAGCGGCCTGGTCACCGCCGCGGCCCTGGGCCATATCCAGGGCCTGGACCGCCATCTCCTGGGCCGCATGGAGGGTAGGGGCCCGCCGGCCGATGCCGATGGAGATGGACAGGTTGATGCTGGGCTCCAGCGCCCGGATTTTATCCAGCACGTCGTAGCCCTGCTGGGCAAACTGCTCCAGCTGCCGCTCTTCCACCACCGCAATATAGCGGCCGTTGGCCACCCGGCGCAAAAAGCCGGTGCCCCGGGCAATCATCCCTTCAATGGTGCGGTTGATCCGCTCCAGCAGCCGGGCGCTCTCGCTGTCCAGCATATCGCTGAAGACGTCGTCGTAGCCGTCCACCGAGAAAATCATGTAGCCGGGGCGGCTCGCCTTGTATTCGGTTTCAATTTTGCGCAGGGCCGTCTCATCGTTGAGGACCAGAATGCTGGTCTTTTCCTCCCCTTCCCCTTCCACGGTGGAGGCGTGGATCCGCCACACGCCACTGGCACAGGCCAAAACCTGGCCATCCGGGGTGATGCACTGGGGAAGCTCCAGGCCGGGCAGGACTTTATTCACCCGGCCCGCCAGCTGGTCGGCGCCGCTGAGAACCCGGTCCCGGAAAGGGATATTATACCACACCACCGTGTCCCCGCTGAGCAGGGCCACCGGCTGGGACAGAGCTGCCAGGCTGTACTGGGTCTTGGAATTTTCAAAGCTGGTGCCGCTGACCCAGCGGGCTGCCCAGCGGCGCACCCGGTGCCGGGCCAGCACAATCAGAACGGCGCACAGGATGACAATCATCACCAGCGCCGGCCAGACAGCCGGCTGCACCAACAGCAGCAGCAACATCAGGACCGCTGCCAGCAGTGCAAAGCCCACTGTAAACATTTCCAGTGTCCATCTGGGTTTTTGCTTCATGGCAGATGCCTCGCTTCCCTTTCCCCAAAAAGAGGAATAACCATACCCAAAGCCCCGGCGATCAGACTTCCATCAGCACCGGCAGGATCATGGGGCTGCGCTTGGTGCGCCGGTAAATATAGCTGCTGAGAGCCTCCCGCATCCGGGTCTTGACGCTGTTCCAGTCCCGGACATGCTCTTCCACGCAGCGGTTCAGCGCCATCTCCACGGTGCTCTGGGCGCCGTCCATCAGGCTCTCGTTTTCACGCACATACACAAAGCCACGGCTCACCAGGTCGGGGCCGGCCAGCACTTTGCCGGTCTTGCTGTCCACGGTGGCCACAATGATCACCAGGCCATCCTCGGACAGGTGCTTGCGGTCCCGCAGGACCACGTTGCCCACGTCGCCCACGCCCAGGCCGTCCACCATGACGGCGCCGGCGGTCACCGGTTCGCCCAGCTTGATCTCATCCTGGGTCAGGATGACGTTGGAGCCGTTTTCGGCGATCAGGATGTGGTTGTGGGGAATGCCCAGGCTGGCCGCCGTCAGGGCGTGCTTTTTCAGCTGCTTGTACTCGCCGTGGACCGGCAGGAAGTACTTGGGCCTGGTCAGGGTCAGCATCAGCTTCTGCTCTTCCTGGCAGGCATGGCCCGACACATGGACATCGTACATGCTCTCGTAGATGACCTCAGCCCCCAGCAGCAGCAGGCCGTTGACAATCTTGGTGACGCTCTTTTCATTGCCGGGGATGGGGTTGGCCGAGATGATGATGAAATCTCCCGGGCCCACCCGCACCTGGCGGTGGCTGCAGGATGCCATCCGGGACAGGGCGCTCAGGGGCTCGCCCTGGCTGCCGGTGGTGATCAGCACCACTTCCTCGGGGGCATAGCGGTTCAAGTCCTCAATGTTGATGAGGGTCCCCTCAGGGATGTGCATATAGCCCAGCTCCTGGGCCATGGCGGTATTGTTCACCATGCTGCGGCCGCTGAAGGCAACCTTCCGGCCTTCCTGCACCGCCAGCTCGATGATCTGCTGGATCCGGTAAATGTTGGAAGCGAAGGTTGCAATGATGATCCGCTTGTTCCTTGCCTGGGTAAACAGGTTGTGGACGCCGGCGGCCACCTTCTGCTCGGTGGCAGTGAAGCCGGGGCGCTCGGCGTTGGTAGAATCGCTCAGCAGGGCCAGCACACCCCGGCGGCCATACTCGGCCAGGGTGGTCAGGTCGGTGGGGCCGCAGGCCAGGGGGGTATAGTCGATCTTGAAGTCGCCGGTCTGGATGATGACACCCGCCGGGGTATCAATGGCAAAGCCCACTGCATCGGGGATGGAGTGGTTCACGTGGATGGGCTCCACCGTAAAGCAGCCCAGGTGCAGCTTCTGCTTGGGGGTGATCTCCACAAAGTGGGTGCGGCCCGCCAGGTTGAACTCTTCCAGCTTGTTCCGGATCAGGCCCAGGGTCAGCTTGGTGCCGTAGACCGGCAGGTCGATCTTCTGCAGCAGGTAAGGGATGCTGCCGATGTGGTCCTCGTGGCCATGGGTGATCAGCAGGCCCTTGATCTTGTCCTTGTTCTGAATCACAAAGGTGAAATCGGGGATCACCATGTCCACGCCGTACATCTCGCTGTCAGGGAACACCAGGCCGCAGTCCACGATGATCATATCGCCGCAGCACTCATAGACGGTCATGTTCTTGCCCACTTCCCCCAGGCCGCCCAGGGGATAGATGTGGATGGGCACATTGCTGCCGCCCTTGCCGGCATTCTGGGGACGCCGGGGGCGCCGGGGATGCATGGGGCGGCGGGTCCGCTGGACCCGCCCTTCACTGCCGGGGTTATTCCGTCTTGCACTGGGGGACGGACTGCCTGTATTCTCTTTTGACTGTGCCATTTGTACCTCCAAAACAAATGCGGCCGGGCTGCGCCCATGCCGACGGGGAGACCGCAGCATCCTGCCCGGCCTCCGGTAAACTATATCTATAAAAAGCCGGCCTCCGGCTTTATGATCCGAAATGCACCCCCGGACAGTCTTTTTCTGCCTGCACGGTCCATCTGCACAATGCGACCGCGGCTGGCTCCCGGGGACACCGGGCGCGCACTTTTTACACGCCCGTTCACGCTGCCTATTTGGAACAATTATAGTATCTGCATCTGCTTTTGTCAATTCAAGCTTGGCCTGCAGGGCCCCGCATTATACCAGGCCGCCGGGCTTTGCCGGCCGGATATGAAACCGATTTCGCGCAGAATCGACGGATTCCGGAGGCTGCTCCCGGAGCTTTGGCACCGGCTTCCGTTTTTTCTCCTTTGATTTGCTCTTGACAGAACAGGGCCCCAGACTCTAATATAGAGGGCAGAAAGCCCTTCCACTTTGGAGGAGAACAGCATGAAAAAAGTCGAAATCTACACCGACGGCGCTTGCAGCGGGAACCCCGGCCCCGGAGGCTGGGGCGCCGTGCTGCGGTACCGCAGCGGTGAAAAAGTCTACGAGAAAGAACTCAGCGGCGGAGACGCCTCCACCACCAACAACCGGATGGAGCTCACCGCCTTCATCGAAGCCCTGGGGCTCCTGAAAGAGCCCTGCGAGGTGCGGTACTGCTCCGACAGCCAATACGTCATCAACGGGCTGGAAAAGGGCTGGGCCAAATCCTGGCGGGCCCGGGGCTGGAAAAAAGCCGACAAATCCCCCGCGCTGAACCCCGACCTGTGGGAAAAGGCGCTGGAACTTTCTGAAAAACACACCATTACCTATGTCTGGGTCAAGGGCCACGCGGGGCACCCCGAAAACGAGCGGTGCGACCGGCTGGCGGTGGCCCAGAGCAAAGCACATGGCGGGAGGCAAAACTGAAATGAACGATACCATCTTGCCCGGCAGCGGGTTTGACACCTATGAGGAGCAGGACAAGGTCCTGGTAGGGATGAGCGGCGGCGTGGATTCCAGCGTCACCGTCCGGGTCCTGCAGCAGCAGGGCTTTGCGGTCACCGGCGCGGTGATCCGCTTTTCCGAGGCCCACGACGGCGCGGTGAAGGCTGCCCAGCGGGCCGCCCAGCAACTGGGGATCGAGTGCATTGTGCTGGACGCCCAGGAGCTGTTTGAGCGGGAGGTCATTACCCCCTTCTGCGCCGACTACTGCGCCGGCCGCACCCCCAACCCCTGTGTCCGCTGCAACCCGGCGGTGAAGTTCACCGCCCTGCTGGCGGCAGCCGACCGGCTGGGGATTCAGTATATCGCCACCGGGCACTACGCCCGTGTGGAGACAGACGGGGACGGCGTCAACCGGATTCACCAGCCCCAGAGCGCGGCCCGGGATCAGACCTATATGCTGAGCCGGCTGGACCAGGCAGTCCTCAGCCGGCTGGTCCTTCCCATGGGGGAATTTGAAAAGGACGACGTCCGGGAAATGGCCCGGGACTTCGGCCTGGACTGTGCCGACACCCCCGACAGCATGGAAATCTGCTTTATCCCCGGCGGGAATTACGCTTCCTACATCGAGGAGCGGGGCCTGTCCGGCAAGGCCGGCCGGTTCATCTCCCCTGACGGCGCCGACCTGGGCCCTCACAAGGGGGTCCTCCACTACACCGTGGGCCAGCGCAAGGGCCTGGGCATCGCCCTGGGCGAGCCGGTCTTCATCCGGTCAATCCTGGACAACGGCGACATCCAGCTGGCCCGGGCCGGCCAGGAGTACTTCACCACCGTCACCCTGGAAGACCTGGTGACCTCCGACGGCGCCCCTCTGCCTGCCGGCACCTATCTGATCAAGGTCCGCAGCGCCGCCAAGGCCCAGCCCGCTTACTTCAACGGGGAAAACACCCTGGTCTTTGAAGAGCCGGTGCGGGCCCCCGCCCCTGGCCAGACCGCAGCCTTCTACCGGGACGGCGCCGTGGTGGGCAGCGGCTTTATCCGCCGGGCCGAGTAAACCCACCCACAGACAAACAAAACCCCGCTGCTTCCGGGCCATCCCGGGCAGCGGGGTTTTTTCACATGATTTCGATCAGGCCTGGGGAGGGTTTACAATGCTCCGCCAATCCAAATCGCCGCGCTCCAGGCCGTGAATCAGGACCTCAGCGGTGGCGATGTTGGTGGCCATCGGAATATTATGTACGTCACACAGACGCAGCAGTGTCATTTCATTGGGTTCACTGGGCTTGGCATTGATCGGGTCTCGGAAGAAGATGAGCAAGTCAATCTCATTGCAGGCGATGCGGGCAGCGATCTGCTGATCACCGCCCTGTTTTCCCGACAGAAACCGTTTCACAGGAAGGCCAGTTGACTCGGCAATCAATTTGCCGGTGGTCCCGGTTGCGACTAGTTGGTTCTGGCTTAGGATACGGCAGTAAGCCGTACAGAACTGTACCATCAATTCTTTTTTCGATTCATGTGCGATCAGCGCAATCGTCATCCGTATCCATCTCCTTTGCCAAGACACACAAAATCACTACCGATCTATTATGCTGCCATTCCAATTATAATGGTACCACATTTTCCTCAGAATAGCAACTGTTTTTATACAGATCCTTCAAATTTTTTAAATCCCGGGTGATTTTTCCATACAGATACGAAAATTTTTTCACTGTTTCGTACCCATTCTCACTCCAGCAGCTGGCCCTCCTGGACGGGGGTCATGCTGTTGGAACGCTCAAAGAAATAGGCGTTGAAGATATCCGTCACCAGCTCGCCGGTACGGGAACCGCCGCCGCCGTATTCCACCACAATGCCCACCGCAATCTGGGGATCCTCCACCGGGCCATAGGCGATCATGGTGGAGTTGGTGTAGTATTTGGTGGTATTGCCTACCTTATACCCATCGCTGCGCTGGGGGGTGCCGGTCTTGCAGGCGATGGTATAGGGGTAATTGGCCAGCTCAGCGATGGTCTGGGACACGCCCACCATGCCTTCCTCCACCGTGTCGAAGGCGCCCTTGTCATCCTCGATGACATCCACAATCTCGGGCTGGGTCTCCTCCAGCACCTCGCCGGTGTTGGTGTCCAGCAGGGCTTTCACAAAATGGGTCCGGTAACGGACGCCCTTGTTGGCGATGGTGGCCGCATAGGTGGCCAGCTGGACCGGGGTCACCACCGTGTTGCCCTGGCCGATGGCCGCCTGGATTTCCAGAGAGTCAGTGTAGTTGGAATCCTCTTTGGTGGTCAGCCGTCCGGTGGACTCGCTGACTTCCACGCCGGTGGGAACACCCAGGCCCAGACGGTAGGCATAGGAGTCATACACATCACTGGTGGTGCGGCGGCCCACATCATAGAAGAAGATATTGCAGCTCCACTTCAGGGCGGTCACCACATCGACGTTGCCGCTGTGGCCATGCTGGGTGCAGCGGGGGTGGTAGTCCTTGTAATAGTTGTAGACGCCGGTGCAGTTGACGGTGCTGCTGCGGTCAATGACGCCGCTCAGCAGCGCCGCAATGGCCACCGAAGGCTTATAGGTGGAACCAGGGGTATACAGGCCCTGCAGCGCCCGGTTGTACAGGGGCAGGCCGGGGTTGGCGCTGTACTCGGCATATTGGGTGCTGTAGAGGTTCTGGTCGTAGCTGGGATAATTGGAGCAGGCCAGGATGGCGCCGGTCTTGACGTCAATGACCACCACGGCGCCGGCGCTGGCGTCCACATTGTAGGTGGCGGCGATCTGCTGGACGTTCCGGGCCAGGGCCTCGTCCACCGCCTTCTGGAACTCGCTGTTGATGGTCAGCATCACCGTCTTGCCCGGCTGGGGCTCGGTGGTGACGCTGGTGTCAATGATGACGCCGTCGCTGTCCCGGGTGATGGTCTCCACGCCGTCCTGGCCCCGGAGCTCATCCTCGTAGGCAGACTCCAGGCCCGAAATGCCGATCACGTCATTCATGGCGTAGCCCTTGTCCCGCAGCGGATAGGTGACCTGGCCGTTTTCATCGGTGACCCGCCACATCTCCGCGGTAATCTTCCCCACCCGGCCCAGCACATGGGGCAGGATGGTGCCGTCGGTGTAGCTGCGGACACTGGTCTGGGCAATCTCCACCCCGGGCAGGGTCAGGCTGTGCTCCTTGACGGTAGCCACCGTCTTGTCCGACACATTCTCGGCCAGGGTGAAATTGTTGACGTTGGAGAAGGCCTCCTGCTCCATCTGGTAATGGATGCCGCCCAGAATCCGCTGCCAGGCGGGGGCGTAGTCTTCCAGCTGGTATTCCTCAATCAGCCGGGCCATAACGTCATCTGCGGTGGCATACTGCTGGAGGCCCAAGGCCTCCTTTACCGCTGCGATGGCTTTCTGGTCGGTCTCGCTGGCGGGATCCCCGGTGAAGGCGTAGTTTCCGCTCTCATCGGCGTAACCGATCAGCAGGCCGTCGTTCCAGCTTTCCCCGTTGGCCTGGAGAATCTCCACCGCACTGCGGATGGTCTCGTTGAGGTCGTTATCCCCGATCAGCAGCTTGCTCAGCTCCACGTTGTAGGAGGTGGTGCTGGTGGCGATCCGGCGCCCGGCGCTGTCCACGATATCCCCACGGGCTGCCGTGACATTGAAGCGGTATTCGGTGGTGTTGGTGGCCTGGTCGGCAAACTCCTCCCCGTGGACCAGCTGCAGGAAAATTAGGCGCAGGGCATAGAGTGCAAACACCACCAGGGCCGCCGCAACCAGCAGCGCCAGGCGGCGCACTACCATTTTATGTTCATCCAAGGAGAGGGTCCCCCCTTTTGCGTTGGTTTTTGAAAACAGGGCGTCAGATGACGCCGTTGTCAATTTTAAAGGTTTCGCTGGCCCAGCTCACCGCCCGGTAGAGCAGGACCGACAGCAGAGCGCTCATCCCAATGGTCAGCGGCACATAGCCGATATACCGCTCCAGCATATTGCTGTAGCCCGGCATGGCGTAGTAAAACAAAAAGTCACTGGACAGCACCAGCCACAGGGCCCCCGCCGTCAGCAGGGCGAAATTGGTGGAGGTGAGTTTCAGGTACAGCTGGCTGGCCACCGAAAGGCCAAAGCTCAGCCCCATCAGGGCCAGGGCCAGCAGGCCGGCGGTGCGGCCGGCGGTATAGTCCCACATCAGGCCGCAGACGGCGCCGAACAGGGCCCCCGAAAATTCATCCTCGCAGACCGCCACCGCCAGAGCCAGCGGCAGCAGAAAGACCGGCTTGGCCTGGCCAAACTGCAAAAACCCCGGGATGGTCTGCAGCACCGTGCAGGCCAGAAGCAGCAGAACATACAGGCCCCATTTGTACAGCTGGGAACGCCTGCGCTTGCGGCGCGATTCCATTTCAGTCCCGCCTTTCTCTGGGTGATCCCAAATCTCAGTAATCGGTGATGATGAAGGCCTGTTTGACCCCCAGCACGTCGGCGTCGGGCTGGATCACCGCGACGACCGAAGTGCCGCTGGCCTCAGGCTCAATGCTGACGATCCGTCCCACCAGCAGGTCCGGCGGATACACCCCGCCCAGACCGGTGGTGATGACCTCGTCCCCCACCGACGCCATGGATTCACGGGACAGGTCGGTGAAGATGCACTGGCCCTGGGCTGCATAGGAGGCGTCGCCGGTGAGGATGCCGTTGTCCCGGGTACGGGACACCACACCCGCCGCGTTGAAGCTGGGGTGCAGGATGGTCAGCACCCGGCAGCTGGTCAGGTCCGCCTCAATGACGGTGCCCAGCAGCTGGCCCTCATCATCGATGACGGTGTCGCCCCGCTCCACCCCCTGGGCGGTGCCCTTGTCCAGGGTAAAGCCGCCGAAGGCGTCCAGGCCGTCCCGGCCAATCACAAAGGCGGGGACAAAGCTCATCTCGGGGTTATCCTCCTGGATGCCGGCCAGGTTCTTGAAGGCCTCGTTCTCCGCCTTCATCTGGTCGTAGTCCACCAGCTGGCGGCGCAGCTCGGCGTTTTCCTCCCGCAGGGATTCGTTTTCCGCCATGGTCTCGTCGATGCTGGTGTATTTGTCCCACACCGACGAGATCCCCCCGCCCACCAGGGAGGCCACCTTCTGGAAGGGTGCTGCCGCCACGCTCAGCAGTTCCTGGGGGGCGGCAGTCAGCCGGCCGTTGGCCGCAGCATAGGCCATCAGCCCCGCCAGAAAGACCGCCACCGCGATCAGAATCCTGAATTTCCAGGTCTCAAAAAAATCTTTCACGGCCTTCCTCCCCTTCACTGGGTGAAAAAGCGCGGACAGCCGGTGCCATCCGCGCTTCTCTTTTCCTTGGTATCGTTATGCCGTCCCGGGGGCCGGAATATCCATCCCGCCCCGCAGCCCGGCCAGAGGGTTTACATGTGATCCCCGTCGGTATCCAGCACGTCGTGCAGCAGATCCACATGGTCCAGCACAGCGCCGGCGCCGGTGGCCACGCAGTCCAGGGGGTTCTCGGCCACATGGACGTCGATGCCGGTCTCGCTCTGGATCAGCTTATCCAGGCCCCGCAGCAGGGCGCCGCCGCCGGTCAGGGTGATGCCGCGGTCGATGATATCGGCGCTCAGCTCGGGCGGGGTCCGCTCCAGGGTTTCCTTGATGGCGTCGGTGATCTTGACCAGGCACTCCAGCAGGGCCTCCCGGACATCCTCGGAGTGGACCACAATATTCTTGGGCAGGCCGTCCACCAGGTTGCGGCCCTTGATCTCCATGGTCATCTCCTCCTCCAGCTTGTAGGCGGAGCCGATGTCGATCTTGATCTGCTCAGCGGTGCGCTCACCGATCAGCAGGTTATACTTGCGCTTGATGAAGGCGATGATGGCCTGGTCGAACATATCGCCGGCCATCCGGACGCTGCGGGAAGCCACAATGCCGCCCAGGGAAATCACAGCGATCTCGGCAGTGCCGCCGCCGATGTCCACGATCATGCTGCCGGTGGGCTCGCTGATGGGCAGGCCGGCGCCGATGGCGGCTGCCATGGGCTCCTCGATCACCGACACCTGGCGGGCGCCTGCCTTCAGGGTCGCCTCACGGACGGCCCGGCGCTCCACCTCGGTGACGCCCGAGGGGATGCAGATCACCACACGGGGACGGGCAAACAGGCTGTTGCCGCAGGCCTTCTTCAGGAAATTTTCCAGCATGTTGGCGGTGATATCAAAGTCGGCGATGACGCCGTCCTTCAGGGGACGGACCGCCACAATGCTGCCGGGGGTACGGCCGATGACAGCCTTTGCCTCGGCGCCCACGCAGCGCACCTCATCGTTGCGGGTATCCACGGCCACAACCGAGGGCTCCCGCATGATGATGCCCTTGCCCTTCATGTAAACCAGGGTATTGGCAGTACCCAGGTCAATCCCGACATCTTTTGACAGAAAACTCATAGCGCAGCTAACTCCTTCTAAACTCCAGTTGCCTCAAACTCTATTTCGGTAAAGTTTCTCCCGGTCCAGCAGGAAACCGGAAGTCCCAGATTTCTCTCTTTCACAGCCTGTTTTGGGCACAACTGTCCCAGGGCAGGCCAGCCCTCTCATTATTATAGTCACAAAGCCCCGTTTTCACAAGTGCTTTGACGATTTTTCCCGGTTTTTTCATCTTTCCACGTCCACTTTTTCTTCCCGGAAGGATTTCAAAAGCCGGACGGTACGGCTGACCGGCAGTCCCATGATGGTGTAGTAGTCTCCTTCCAGCCGGTCCAGCCAGAGGGCCGCCTGGCCCTGGATGGCGTAGGCCCCCGCCTTGTCAAAGGGCTCGCCGCTGGCGATGCACTGTTCCAGCTCTTCCTCCGGGATGGGGAAAAAGGTGACCCGGCAGGTATCCACAAAGCTCTCGGTGCGGGCGCCGTCCGTGATGCAGACCCCGGTGTGGACCTGGTGAGTCCGGCCCGACAGGGCCCGCAGCATCCGGCGGGCATCGGAGGCATCTTTGGGTTTGCCAAAGACTTCCCCCTCCAGCTCCACCACCGTGTCGCTGCCCACCACCAGGCAGCCGGGGTGCTGCTCCGACACCGTCAGGCACTTGCCCCGGGCCAAAGCCTGGGCCAGGGCCGCCGGGTTTTCGGCATGGACTGCCCTTTCATCAAAGGCGCTGACGCATACTTCAAAGTCTGTGGTGTACAGGCTCAGCAGTTCCCGGCGCCGGGGACTGCCCGAGGCAAGAATCAGTTTCATCCTTCCTGCCCCCTCACTTGCCGGTGGAGCCAAAGCCCCCCTCGCCCCGGGCGGTATCCCCCAGGGTCTCGGCAGGGACAAAGGCGGCGGTGTACACCGGCGCAATGCAGAGCTGGGCCACCCGCTCCCCCGGCTGGATGGTGTAGGCCTCGGCGCCCAGGTTGATCATGGGGACACGCAGCTCCCCGCGGTAGTCGCTGTCCACCACACCCACGCCGTTGGCCATGCACAGGCCGTGCTTGATGGACAGGCCGCTGCGGGCGTAGACCAGGGCCACCGTCTCGGGGCCGGGCAGCTCGATGGCCAGGCCGGTGGGCACCAGGGCCCGCTCCATGGGGGCCAGGGTCAGGGGTGCGTCCAGCACCGCGCACAGGTCGGCTGCCGCCGCACCGGCGGTGGCATAGGCGGGCACATGGGCCCGGGGGTCCAGAACTTTATATTTCACAGTGACTTGCTGCATGACAGTTTTTTCCTTTTCCTATTGCTATTGTATAATGTAAGACGAGTCGGCCCCGCGTTTTACCCCGGGGCCGTCCGATTTTCAGTTGGTGCCCTTGAAGTACAGGCCCCGGGTGAACTCGTCCTCAAAGGGCTGGGCACGGACAATCTGGTCCAGCACCCGGCCGGCCTCCTCCCGGCTCTCGGTGGTGAAATAGGCCACGCCATAGTCCACCGGCAGCGCCCCCGGCTTGTCCCCCATATAGAGGGGCACCGGATTGTAGATGGTCCGGACGCCGCCCTTGCACCGCACCGGGAACTTTTTGGCTTTGCGGTCGGTGAGGACGCCTTCCCGCTGGCAGTGGGCGCAGTCATGGACGTTCTGCAGGGGGCAGGCCCGGGTCAGCATCAGGGGCATGTGGCCATAGATCATGGCCCCGGTGGGCACCGGCCGGCCATTGTGCGCCGGGGCGATGAACATCATCTCGCTGTCCTTCACCTCGGGCAGCACCAGCAGGGCCGACAGGCCCCAGTCCGCATACACCTGGGCGGCCAGGGGGTTGGTGATGTTGAGTCCGATGCCGCCGGTGACGGGCAGGCCCTGGCAGATCCGCAGGTGGGCGATGTTGTTGGCCTCAAAGCCTGCAAAGCCCTGCTCCCTCACCTGGCCCACCCGGCGGATGGTATCCTCTTCCATAGCGCCGAACATGGCCCGGGGCAGTTCCAGAATCACCTTGCTGCGCAGGTCCTCGGGGACTTTGGCCGCCTCTGCAATGGGCAGCATCAGCCGGGCCGGGCCCTGGGGGCCCAGAGCCTCCCGGGGCACCTGGTCCCAGGTCTCAAACCGGGCCCACAGCTGGGGTTTTGGGGGCCAGGTGCGCCGGGTCAGGGCCGGCAGGGTTACCGGTTCCACCTTCCAGGGGTGCAGCACTTCCCGCTTTTTCAGCAGACTGTCCAGGGCCTCCCGGCGCAGCTCATTGACGGCGCTGCCCGGCAGATACCAGGGCCCGCCATCCATCTCAACCTGGATCTCCCCCGCTGCAAAGGGGGTGCCGCCGGTCTTGGACAGGCTGCGGCGCAGCGCCTCGGCGGGGTCGTTCCGGGCGGGCTGGGGCTCGGTTTCGCCGTAGGCGATGCCACGGTTGCCGTCCAGATCGGTGACGGTGAGTTTTTCCCCGTCGGGGCTCACCTCCAGCTTCATCTCCACCGGCACACGGGACCGCTCCCGGCGATACAGTTCCCGCAGGGCCGGCAGGGTCTTGCGGGTCTGCTCGGCGTCCGCCTCGCTGCGGGTGCCAAACATGGTGCCGTTGATTTTGCCGTCCAGGTAGCCCGAGGTAAAGCCCGACCGGCTGAAGGCATTCTGCAGCACGTCCCGGTCATAGGCCAGGCCGTCCCGGCCCGCCAGGCAGGCGTTCACCGCCGCCGCCACATATTCCGGGGTCCGGAGCCTGCCCTCGATCTTGGCCGAGGCCACACCGATGGCCTCCAGCTTGTCCAGCTGGTCGATCACCGAGTTGTCCTTCAGGGACAGGTGATGGGCTTTGCCGGGGCGGCCTTCGGGCAAGGGGTTGGCGTCAAAGGGCAGGCGGCAGGGCCCGGCACAGGAGCCCCGGTTGCCGCTGCGGCCTCCCAGGAAGGCCGACATATAGCACTGGCCGCTCATGCTCATGCACAGTGCCCCGTGGACAAAGCACTCGGTCTCGATGCCGCAGCCTTTGGCGATGGTCTCGATCTCCTTCAGGCTCAGCTCCCGGGCCAGGATCACCCGGCTGAACCCCAGCTCTGCCATCTTCAGGGCGCCCTCCAGGGTGTGGACGCTCATCTGGGTGGATGCGTGGCGGGGCAGATCGGGGGCAATCCGCCGGATCAGGTCGGCCACCGCCATATCCTGGCAGATCACCGCATCGGCACCGCTGGCCGCCACCGCCCGCACCGCTGCCGCCAGGTTTTCCAGTTCGTCGGCGTAAACGGTGGTGTTCATGGCCACATGGACCCGTACCCCCCGGGCATGGCAGAACCGCACCGCCTCACAGAGGCTGGCGGCGTCAAAATTGCCTGCGCCGGTCCGGGCATTGAAGCCCGCAAAACCCAAATAAACCGCGTCGGCGCCGCTATAGACGGCTGCGCGGAGCATCTCTTCACTGCCCACAGGGGCCAGGATCTCAATTCGTGCCATAGTTCTCCTTCGTCTGTGCATCTTCTCCGGCCAGTCTGCCCATCCTTGTTACGGCTGCTGGTCCTTGTCTTTTTCCTTGTCCTTGTCATGGCGGCGCAGCTTGTCCAGCTGTTCCCGCAGGGCCGCCGCCTCCCGGCGAAGGGCCTCATTTTCGGCCCGCAGCTTGTCCTCTGCCGACCGGGCCCGGGCCGCGTCCCCGATGTACTCCTGGATCTGGCTGCGCATGTTCTCTGCACTGCCGGTGCTCTTCTGGTATTCGTCCAGGTAGTCCATGGCGCAGAACACCGCTGCCTTGGTTACCGGCAGGCTGGGGTTGGATTCCATCAGCTTGCCGATGTCACGGTCCAGCTTTTCGGCCAGGGATGTGATATATTTTTCGGAATCTGTGGTGGCGAAGGCATACTGCGCCCCCGCAATGTTGACACGCACCTTGTTGACCATAACAGCCTCACTTTCCGTTGATCGCATTTGTCAGATATTCAGCCGGTTTTCCCGGTATTTTTAGCGCATTGCCGGTCTTTTTCGGTCAGAAAAGGCTCATCCCGGGCACCAAACTCCATTTTTTTGTTCAGACAACCGAACTTTTCGGGAGTTTCCCCTGCCATTTCTCCCCGAGTTTCCTCTCTTAAAGCGGTTCCCGGGACCGGCTGCATCCTGTTTGCTCCCTATTATTATAATATAATCTGCCTGCGAGAGAAAGAGCCAATTTAAAATTCTTGCACTTTCAGCACAAAGATTGCCTTGAAAATATGGCGGATACAGAAAAAATAGCGCTTTTCCTTGCATTCCCTCCGGGAAGTGATTATAATAACATTGTTGTGTTATGAACGCAGAAACAGCGCGGAGAGTTACCGCAGCAGTTCCGTCGTTTTTTACTACAGTGCAGCCAAAAAGTCACGGTGCCGCAAGACCCGGAATTGTTTGGCCGCACCATGGGCGTGCATCTGACACCCGGCGCTGCAGGCAGCCGCCGGGCGGCGTCTCCCAAATCAGCTGCGCCGTCCATGCCAACCGATATGGACAGGAGATTACACGTATGACAACTAAGGAATTCTCTACCCTTCTGCAGAACAAGCTGACCAGTGAGTACGGCGTGGATCTGTCTGTCGCCTCCAACCAGCAGATCTACCGCGCTCTGGCTTTGATCTGCCGTCAGATGATGAGCGACAACTACAAAAAGTTCCAGTCGAAAGTGATTGGCACAGGCTCCAAGCAGGTTTACTATCTGTGCATGGAGTTCCTGATGGGCCGCAGCCTGAAAGTCAGCCTGATGAACCTGGGCCTGGACAAAGTCTGCAAGGATGCACTGGCCTCTGCAGACATCAACGTCGACACCATCTATGAGGAAGAGCCCGATGCAGGTCTGGGCAACGGCGGTCTGGGCCGCCTGGCCGCCTGCTATCTGGACGGCATGGCCACCACCGGCATCGGCGGCACCGGCTACTCCATCCTGTACGAGTACGGCATCTTCAAGCAGAAAATCGTGGACGGCTGGCAGCAGGAGCGGGCCGACAACTGGCTGCCCGGCGGCCAGGTCTGGCTCAAGAGCCATCCCGAGCAGGCCATCGAGGTCCGTTTTGACGGCCAGATCCGCGAGAACTGGAACCACGGCTTCCACTACGTCCAGCATCTGAACTACAACAGCGTCATGGCTGTGCCTTCCGACATGTACGTCCAGGGCTATGACGGCACCGGCGTCGCCAAGCTGCGCCTGTGGCAGGCCAAGGCCCCTGATTTCGATATGTCCAGCTTCTCTCTGGGCGAGTACAACACCGCCATGAGCAAGAGCGCTTCCGCTGAGCTGATCTCCAAGGTCCTGTACCCCAACGACAACCATGTGGAAGGCAAGATCCTCCGCCTGCGCCAGCAGTACTTCCTGTCTGCCGCATCGGTGGGCGACATCGTCCAGAACCACCTGTCCACCTACGGCACCCTGGAGAACCTGCCCGACATGGTAGCCATCCAGCTGAACGACACCCATCCCACCCTGGCCATCCCCGAGATGATGCGCATCCTGCTGGATGAGTGCGGCTTTGGCTGGGACAAGAGCTTCTCCATCTGCCAGAAGGTCTTCTCCTACACCAACCACACCGTTATGGCCGAGGCACTGGAGAAGTGGAACGTGGACATCTTCAAGATGACCCTGCCCCGCATCTACCAGATCGTGGCCGAGATGGACCGCCGCTGCCGCATCGACCTGAACAAGGCCTTCCCCGGCGACGAGGGCAAGATCAACTATATGGCCCTGATCGGCGACAACCAGATCCGGATGGCCAACATCTGCGCCTACACCGCCAACAGCATCAACGGCGTGTCCAAGCTGCACAGCGAGATCATCAAGCAGAGCGTCTTCCACGACTATTACCTGTATAAGCCCGCCGCCTTCAAGAACGTCACCAACGGCATTGCTTACCGCCGCTGGCTGCTGGGCGCAAACCCTGGCCTGTGCAAGCTGCTGGACGAGACCATCGGCACCGAGTACAAGCACGATGCTTCCGCTCTGAGCAAGCTGAACGCCTACGAGGGCGACAAGACTGTCCTGAACGAGCTGAACAAGATCAAGCTGGCCAACAAGACCGAGTTCGCCAACTACCTGTCCAAGAGCACCGGCCAGGTCATCGACCCCAACTCCATCTTTGACTGCCAGGTCAAGCGGATGCACGAGTACAAGCGCCAGCACCTGAACGCCCTGAACATCGCTGCCCAGTACCTGTACCTGAAGGCCAACCCCAACGCCGACTTCGTTCCCAAGACCTATATCTTCGGCGCCAAGGCTGCCCCCGGCTACTACATGGCCAAGCAGATGATCCGGATGATCTGCAAGCTGGGCGACCTGATCAACAACGATCCCACCGTCAACCAGAAGCTGCGGATTGTCTACCTGGAAGAGTACTGCGTCTCCCTGAGCGAGCACCTGATGCCCGCCTCCGAGGTTTCGGAGCAGATCTCCCTGGCCGGCACCGAGGCTTCCGGCACCGGCAACATGAAGTTCATGCTGAACGGCGCCATCACCCTGGGCACCCTGGACGGCGCCAACGTCGAGATTGCCAAGGCCGCAGGCCGTGACAACGAGATCATCTTCGGCATGCTGACCGAGGAAGTGGAGAGCCTGAAGCGGGTGGGCTACCATCCCAGCTCCTTCATCACCGGCGACGATGTGGCCAACGAAGTGCTGAACTTCCTGGAGCGCGGCTGGAATGGCGAGAACTTCCACGAGGTCACCTCCAACCTGTTCTCCAACGATCCCTATATGGTCATGGCCGACTTCAAGGATTACCGCCGTGCCCAGCACGACGTCCAGCGCCTCTACGCCAACCGCGAGCACTGGGCCAAGATGAGCCTGAAGAACATCGCCAACAGCGGCATCTTCAGCGCCGACCGGGCTGTCCTGGAGTACGCGCGGGATATCTGGCACGCACCTACCGTCAAATAATCTGATTTTGCAACCTTTTGAAGGGGGAAGGGACCCTGCGCCTGGGGCGCTGGGGTCTGCTTCCCCTTTTCTGGGTCTATCTGGAACCAGGGGCCCGGAGGTTGATTTGGAAAGGAACGACCGACTTTGGATTGCCTGTTCAACAGCTGCGATACCTATTACAAGCGCCCCTTCGGCGCCCTGCCCGCCGGGCAGACCGTCCATATGGCCCTGACCATCCCTGAAAACATGGGCTATGTGGACCCCCACCTCGTCCTCCGGAAGGACGGCCCCGCAGAGGACCCCGTCTACTACCGGATGCAGTTTGACGGCCAGACCCCCGGCATCAACCACTTCTCGGTGGACGTCAGGGTGGAGGACGTGGGGCTGTACTTCTACTACTTTGACCTGTACACCGACTTCCGCAAAATTTTCCGTGGCAGCATGGGCCAGGGGGTCCTGGCCTGGGAGGACGGCGACTGCTGGCAGCTCACCGTCTATGACCCCGACTTCGAGACCCCCGACTGCGTCAAGGGCGGGGTGTTCTACCAGATTTTCCCCGACCGCTTCTGTGAGGCGGTGGAAAACAAGCACATGCCCTTCTCGGACCGGATCTACCGGGCCGATAAGCATGCCGAGCCCTTCTGGCAGCCCAACGAGACCGGCGGCCACCTGAACCAGGACTATTTCGGCGGCGACCTGAAGGGCATCCAGAGCAAGCTGCCCTACCTGCACCATCTGGGGGTCACCTATATTTATTTGAACCCCATCTTTGAGGCCCACTCCAACCACCGGTACAACACCGCCAACTATATGAATGTGGACCCCCTGCTGGGTTCCAACAAGGATTTTGAGGAGCTGTGCCAGGCGGCAGCCAAATTCGGCATCCGGATCATCCTGGACGGGGTGTTCAGCCACACCGGTTCGGACAGCCTCTACTTCAACAAGGAGGGCCGCTACGGCAACGGCGGTGCCTGGCGGGACCCCCAGTCCCCCTATCGCTCCTGGTATGACTTCGACCCCAAGTACACCAACGGCTACCGCAGCTGGTGGGGGTTCGGCACCCTGCCGGAAGTCAACGAGGAGGACCCCTCCTACACGGAATTTATCACCGGTGAGGGGGGCGTCATTGACACCTGGCTCCGCCGGGGCGCCGCAGGCTTCCGGCTGGACGTGGCCGACGAGCTGCCTGACTCCTTCATCGAGAAAATCCGCACCGCTGTCAAGCGGGTCAGCCCTGACAAGCTGTTGATCGGCGAGGTGTGGGAGGACGCCACCACCAAATACGGCTTTGGCCAGCGGCGGACCTACCTGCTGGGCAAGGGGCTGGACAGCGTCATGAACTACCCCTTCAAGTGCTCGGTGCTGGACTTTGTCCGGGGCAAAGCCGCCGACCAGGTGGCCGACGAGATCCTGTCCATCTGCGAGCACTACCCTGCCCCCGCCCTCCACACCGCCCTGAATTTCCTGTCCACCCACGATACCGAGCGGGCCCTTACCGTCATCGCCGACGAGCCCGCCAACGGCCGGGGCCGGGAATGGCAGAGCGGCCGCAGCGTCACCGGGGAGGCCTACGAGGAAGGCCTGGTGCTGCTGAAGATGGCCTATGCCATCATCTTCACCCTGCCCGGCGTCCCCTGCGTCTACTACGGGGACGAGATCGGAATGCAGGGCTACCGCGACCCCTTCAACCGGGCCTTCTACCACTGGGACACCCACGAGGAGCGGCTGCGCCCTGTCATCGCCCAGCTGTCCGAGCTGCGGCGGACCTGCGACGCCTTCAAAGAGGGCGGCATCCGGTTCCTGCGGGCCGAGGGCGGCATCCTCCACTACCAGCGGATCGGTGAATACGAGGTGGCGGAAATCATCGCCAACCGCACCGACCACCTGATTGTGGAGCAGCTGTCCAGCGGCAAATTCACCGAGGTGAACCCCATGGGCTTCACCATCACGGTGGAGGAAATCGGCCACAACCCCAACCACAGCTATTACGATTACCAGTGACCAACTGCCTGAAAGTTCAGGAAAGTCCTTCCTGATTTTCAGCACTGTTCAAAAAATTGCACGCAATTTCTGCCCGGCCTGCCAAAAAGTGCCGGGCTTTTTTGTTGCAACCGCCAAACTTCGGTGACCGAATCCTCCTTCCAGAGGAAAACGCTTGACTTGGTTCATACAATCGAATAGGATAAAAGCAAGGCGCAGCATCTGCCGCGCCGGTTCACCCCAAGAGAGCGAAGGAGATTTTATGATTCAGCCCGTCGGGTGGCTGATCGCCACCATCATCCTCCTGTTCGTCGAGGCTTCCACCTTCAACCTGGTGTCGGTCTGGTTTGCTGTGGGCAGCGCCGCTGCCCTCATCAGCTGCCTGTTCACCGACAGCCTGCTGGCCCAGTCGGTGATCTTTGTGGCTGTAAGCGTGATCTGCCTGCTGGCCCTGCGGCCCCTGGCTGCCAGGCTGAAGAAGCCTCCTGTTCCCACCAACGCCGACCTGAACATCGGCCGGATTGCCACCGTCCTCACACCCGTCACCGACGAGTTGCCCGGCCGGGTCCGTCTGGACGGCGTGGACTGGAACGCCCGGGCCCTGCCCGGCACCGCCTTCCAGCCCGGAGAACGCTGCCGTGTGGCAGAAATCCACAGCACCCTGCTGATGGTCGAGCCTGTCCCCGTTGAGACACCCATCCACTGACAGAAAGGAGCGTACCCCATGCCCATCATGACTTTCCTGATCCTGGCGCTGATCCTCGTAGTCCTCGTCATTGTCATCACCAACATTGTGATCGTGCCCCAGTCCACCGTCTACGTGATCGAGCGTCTGGGCGTCTACTCCGCCACCTGGGAGGCCGGCCTCCATGTCAAAATCCCCTTTGTGGAGCGGGTCTCCAAAAAGGTCAGCCTGAAGGAGCAGGTGGGGGACTTCCCGCCCCAGCCTGTCATCACCCGGGACAACGTCACCATCCAGATTGACACAGTGGTCTTTTTCCAGGTGATGGACGCCAAGCTGTATACTTACGGCGTCAACCAGCCCATCGCCGCCCTGGAAAGCCTGTCCGCCACCACCCTGCGGAACATCATCGGCGAGATGGAGCTGGACCACACCCTGTCCAGCCGCGACGTCATCAACTCCAAGATCACCGCCATCCTGGACGAAGCCACCGACAAGTGGGGCATCAAGGTCAACCGTGTGGAGGTCAAGAACATTACCCCGCCGGCTGAGATCCAGGACGCCATGGAGAAACAGATGAAGGCCGAGCGGGAAAAGCGCGCCGTCATCCTGAAGGCAGAAGGCGAAAAACAGGCCGCCATCACTGCCGCCGAGGGCGAAAAAGAGGCTGCCATCCTGCGGGCCGACGCTGTCAAGCAGCAGCGGATCCTGGAAGCCGAAGGCCAGGCCCAGGCCATCCTGGCCATCCAGCAGGCCGAGGCCGACGCCATCCGGCTGCTGAACGAGGCCAAGCCGGAGGACAAGGTGCTGGCCCTGCGGAGCCTGGAGGCCCTGGCCAAGGTTGCCAACGGCAAGGCCACCAAGATCATCATCCCCTCCGAGCTGCAGAACCTTGGGGCCGTGGTCCCCTCCATCAAGGAGCTGCTGACTGATCCCGCCGCCTCTGCCAAGTAAGCACAGATACAAAAAGCCCCGCGCTTCCGGTTGGAATGCGCGGGGCTTTTCTGGTTGCGTTACAGTTTCAGCTCGTAGAGATAGTTGGGGATGACCTCGCCGGTGCCGCCCTTGGTGAAAGAGCCGGTGGCAATGATCTGGGCCCCCACCTTCCGGGCCAGGGCATTGGAAGCCTTGTTTTCCTTGGCAATCTTGACGGTGACTGCGCCGGCCCGGCGGGCCCGGGCGTAGTCGATCAGGGCCTCCACCATCTCGGTGCCGTACCCATGGCGCTGACGGCTGGGGTCCACGGCATAGGCCAGGTCGTAGGTGCGGCCGTTGTTTTCCGGCATGAAGCTGCAGGTGCCGATCCGCTCCCCGGTGTCCTTGTCCACCGCCACCAGGTAGCAGCAGTCCAGGGCATCCCCCAGGCCTTCGATGGTCTTCAGATAGGCCTCCTGATCCGGAATATCCTCAATCCGGGGGTCCGACAGCCACCGGCCGGTGGAAGCATCGTTCCACAGGCCCATGGCAAAGGGTGCGTCCTCGGGCGCAAAGCCGCGCAGACACAGGCGCGGGGTCTCGATGTTTTCAATCTTCATACCAACATCCCCTCCCTTTTCAAGTCAGTGCCCGGCATGGCGGCCTTTTCGCCCCTGCGCCGGGACCTTCTGGCAGACGAAATTCATTTGCCGGCGCCGTCTTCCTCTTCTTCCAGGGCGATCAGGAAGACAGCCTGTTTGATTTTGCCGCAGCCCTGAGCCTTGATGCCCACCTTATAGGGCTCGCCGGCCAGGAACAGGGCAAACCGCCCTTCCGACAGCATGCCGGCAGCGCTGGTGGGAGCACTGCCCCAGGCAGGGCCCTGGCCCTCTGCCGGCTTCTTCAGGGCAAACTCCCCCAGAGAGACTTCAAACATCTCGCTGCCCGACAGGTCGGTGACCAGGGTCAGGCAGTTTTCCCGGCAGGCGAAGTCCACCTTTTCCCCCGGCTGGGGGGTCATGGTGCGGACATCCACCGTCACCGCATCCCCGCTGACGCGGGTGCGGCCCTCGGGCAGGGTGGTGATGTCCCGGGCCATGATGTACTCGATGGCGGCATCCAGATAACTGCTCATGCCCAGGTAGTTGGGCAGGTTGTTCAGGGTATCAAAAATCATGGTATCCTCCGTTCCTTGGCGGGCGCGCCGGTCTGGTGCGTCCTATGGGCCAGTATAGCATAAAAAACGACTCGTTTCAACGTCAAACCCCTTCGGCTTTGGAAACAAAAAGCAGGGCCGCCCCGGTGAGCAGCCCTGCCTGAAAAAGGTCCTGTCTTACTTGTTCAGGGAGAGGATGGCCTCCTTGATCCGCTGGGCAGCGATGCGGGTCTTTTCTGCATCGCCGAAAGCGGTCAGGCGGAAGTAACCCTCGCCGCAATTGCCGAAGCCCACGCCGGGGGTGCCCACCACGCCGGCATGTTCCAGCAGCCAGTCAAAGAAGGTCCAGCTGTCCATGTTGCCGGGGCAGCGCAGCCAGATATAGGGGCTGTTGTGGCCGCCGCAGTACCAGACGCCGCACTCGGTCAGCATGTCGGCAATCACCTTGGCGTTCTTGCGGTAGTAGTCCAGGTTGGCCTGGATCTCGGCCATGCCCTCCTCGGTAAAGACGGCGGCAGCGCCCCGCTGGACGATATAGGGCACGCCGTTGAACTTGGTGGTCTGGCGGCGGAGCCACAGCTTGTTCAGGTTCATCCCCTCACGCTCCAGCTGGTGGGGCACCACGGTGTAGCCGCAGCGGGTGCCGGTGAAGCCGGCAATCTTGGAGAAGGAGCAGATCTCGATGGCGCACTCCTTGGCACCCTCCACCTCAAAGATGCTGCGGGCCAGGCTGTCGTCCGAGATGAAGCACTCATAGGCGGCGTCGTAGAGGATCACGGCGCCGATGGACTTGGCATAGTCCACCCACTGCTTCAGCTGATCCCGGTTGTAGGCGGCGCCGGTGGGGTTGTTGGGGCTGCAGATATAGATGATGTCGGCCTTCACCGAAGGATCCGGCATGGCCAGGAAGCCGTTCTCCTGGCTGGTGGGGGCGTAGATGATCTTGCGGCCGTCGGTGACGTTGTCATCCACGTAGGTGGGATAGACGGGGTCGGGGACCAGGACGGTGTTGTCGGTGTCAAACAGGCCCAGCACATTGGCCAGGTCGCTCTTGGCGCCGTCGCTGATGAAAATTTCGTCGGCCTCCAGCTGGACGCCCCGCTGGCCATAATAGCCCTGGACGGCATTCCGCAGGAAGTCATAGCCCTGCTCGGGGCCGTAGCCGTGGAATCCCTCGGCGGTGCCCATCTCCTGGACAGCGTCCTCCATGGCCTTGACCACGCTCTTGGCCAGGGGGCGGGTCACGTCGCCGATGCCCAGGCGGATGACCTCCCGGTCAGGATGGGCCTGCTGGAAGGCGGTCACCCGGTGGTTGATGTCCACAAACAGGTAGCTGGCCTTCAGCTCGTTATAGTGCTGATTCATCTTCATGGTTGGTTTTCTCCCTCTCTATGATTATACTTCGGTTGTACCCTCGCAGACGGTGACGGCAGGCCCCGTCATCCGCAGCTGCCGGCCTTCCAGCACCCGGATGATCAGTTCGCCGCCCCGCAGCAGGACGTGGATATCCTCCCCCGCCGGGACCATGCCCAGCTCGGTCAGGGCCGCCACCGAGGCGCAGGCGCCGGTGCCGCAGGCCCAGGTCTCCCCGCTGCCCCGCTCCCATACCCGCATTTTCAGGTGGTGGTCATCCAGCTTCTGGATGAACTCGGTGTTGACCTGCTGGGGGAAGTTTGCGTGCTTTTCAAAGGACGGGCCGATGGCCTCCAGGTTCAGCGCGTCCACATCCTCCACCACCGTCACACAGTGGGGGTTGCCCACGCTGATGCAGGTGACCTGCCAGTCCCGGCCGGCGGCGGACAGGGTGCAGTTCACCAGGGGGCCCTCCCCCATGTTCACCGCAGGCAGGTCGGCAGCCATGGCGCTGTAGCGGCCCATTTCCACCTGCCACAGGCCTTCGCCCTGGCGGCGGATCAGCTTCTGGCCGCTGCGGGTGTCGATCCGCAGCTGGTCCTTGCCGGCACAGGCCGGCTCGTGGGTGTACAGCCACTGGGCCACGCAGCGGATGCCGTTGCCGCACATCATCCCTTCGCTGCCATCGGCGTTGAAAATCCGCATGGTGGCATCAGCGTCCGGGGACTCGGGCCCGCAGATGCAGATGATACCGTCCCCGCCGATGGAAAACCGGCGGGCCGACAGTTTCCGGGACAGGTCCGCAATGTTTTCGGGAAGCCCCGTTTTGCGGCAGTCCAGGTAAATGTAGTCGTTGGCACAGCCCTGCATCTTGGTAAAAGCCAGCTTCATAATATCCCTCCCATTGGGTTTGCATCTTTTATCATTATAATGAACCCGGCGCCCGATGACAAGCACCAAGACGTGTTTTTCCCTATTTTCATCCCGGCCCTGGAGGGAATCTTAAATCAGGGCTTGACAAGCGCAAGGCCTTACGCTATAAAGTAAAGAGGAACTTTTGTGCATCGGCGGAAAGCCGCCAAAACCACAGATCAATCAAAGGAGAAACAGAAGCATTATGGAGAGCACATTTGAAAAGATCCGCGGCTTCCTGGCTGAGCAGCTGGGTGTCGACCCCGAGAAGATCACCATGGACAGCGACCTGCTGAACGATTTCGAGGCGGACAGCCTGGACATCGTGGACATGGTCATGACTCTGGAGGACGAGTTCGGCATCGAAGTGCCCGATGACGCCATCGAGAACCTGCACACCGTCGGGGACGTGGTCCGGTACGTGGACAGCCGGCTGGCATAATCAAGGCTGTTTGGTTCCCGCTTCGGGGGATGTGACACCCCGCCGGGCGGGGACTTTTTATATGGACGGGCTCGTGCGGAACGTTAGGCGTTTGGCGCACGGCTCATGAGGAGGATAAAACAACAATGGCAAAAGAGACGAAAAAGCTCGTACAGGCAATCACCAGCCAGGAGGAGAACTTCGCGCAGTGGTACACCGACATCTGCCTCAAGGCAGAGCTGGTGGAGTATTCCAGCGTGAAGGGCTTCATCATCCTGCGGCCCTACGGCCAGGCCATCTGGGAGAACATCCAGAAAAACCTGGACGCCCGGTTCAAGGCCACCGGCCATGAGAATGTGGCCATGCCGGTGCTGATCCCCGAGAGCCTGCTGCAGAAGGAAGGCGACCTGGTCAACGGCTTTGCCCCTGAGGTGGCATGGGTCACCATGGGCGGCAGCGACAAGCTGGAAGAGCGGCTGGCCGTCCGGCCCACCAGCGAGACCATGTTCTGCGATCACTGGTCCCGGGTCCTGCACAGCTACCGCGAGCTGCCCATGAAGTACAACCAGTGGTGCAGCGTGGTTCGGTGGGAAAAGACCACCCGTCCCTTCCTGCGCAGCCGTGAGTTCTGGTGGCAGGAAGGCCATACCATCCACGAGACCGCCGAGGAAGCCCAGGCAGAGACCATGGGGCAGCTGAACTGCTACGCCAGCTTCTGCGAGGACGACCTGGCCATTCCCGTGGTCAAGGGCCGCAAGACCGACAAGGAAAAGTTTGCCGGCGCCGAGGCCACCTACACCATCGAGGCCATGATGAAGGACGGCAAGGCCCTCCAGAGCGGCACCAGCCACTACTTCGGCGACAAGTTCAGCCGCGCCTATGATGTCACCTTCACCGGCCGGGACAACCAGCTGCACTATCCGTTCCAGACCAGTTGGGGCGTGTCCACCCGTCTGGTGGGCGCCATCATCATGACCCACGGCGATGATGACGGCCTGATCCTGCCTCCCGCCATTGCACCCTGGCAGGTTGTGGTGGTGCCCATCGCGCCCCACAAGCCCGGCGTAGCCGAGAAGGCTGCCGAGGTGGCCAAGCTGGACGACAGCGACAACGCCCCCGGCTGGAAGTTCAGCCAGTGGGAGATGAAGGGCGTGCCCCTGCGCCTGGAGCTGGGCCCCAAGGACCTGGAGAAGAACCAGTGCGTCCTGGTCCGCCGCGACACCCGGGAAAAGATGTTTGTCAGCCTGGACGAGCTGGAGACCGCCATCCCTGCCCTGCTGCAGTCCCTGACCCGCGACCTGTACCAGCGCGCCCTGGAAAACCGCGAGAAGCGGACCTGGGCTGCCACCACCATGGAGGAGGTCAAGAAGCTGGCATCCGAGAACACCGGCTACATCAAGACCATGTGGTGCGGCGATCTGGCCTGCGAGCTCAAGATGAAAGAAGAAGCCGGCCTCTCCAGCCGCTGCATGCCCTTCGAGCAGGAGCACCTGAGCGATGTCTGCCCCTGCTGCGGCAAGCCCGCCAAGACCATGGTCTACTGGGGCATCGCCTACTGATGGGCTGATCCAAACCGCAAACAAAAACTCCAGACCTTTCGGGTCCGGAGTTTTTTCGTTTTCAGGTTTTTTCGCCGGCAAGGGGCAGGAACACTTCCACCAGCAGGTCCACACAGGCGCCGTAGCTCTGGATGCCCAGCTCCTGGCCGTAACTCTCCAGGAAGGCGTTGTATACCGTCTCCCCCACCTCCTGGACCGGCCCTTCCCAGCTGGCCCAATAGGCATTGTTCCAGGCAAAGTCGGCCCGTACCTCTGCCGGCATGGCCGCCATGCTGGCAGACGCCGCTGCCGGGTCCACCCGGTACAGGGCATTGTACAGATGCAGGTAGCCGAACAGCCAGCCGGAATAGACGTAATCCGCTTGTCCGCTGTTGATGCAGGCCATGATGCCCACAAAGTTGGCTTCCTGTTCCGCCGCCACCCCCCGCTGGTGGGCAAACTCATGGGCAATGGTCACCGGCAGAAACACTTCGGGGCAGTCCACATTGAGGGTGCTCTCCCCCGTCAGGGGGCACAGGTAGCCGGTAAAGCCCCAGGCACTCATCAGCTTGGAGTAGAAAGCCGGCTTGGCCCGCCGCTCGGGGCCCTCCAGAAAAGGCCACCGGCCGGTGATGCCGTCATAGAGGCCCTCGGTCCGGGCAAAGATTTCTGCCCGGGTCACCCCGAAGCAGCCTCCTTCATCCCGGGGCACATCCCCGGCACAGTCTGCCGCCTTCCGGGCAAAGTAGCGGGTCACCGCCGCCAGCTGCTCCGCGCTGGAGCCGGCGGTCCGGATGCCGGCCTTGTCTGCAAAGCTGTCGGCATAATACTGGGTGCCCCAGAGGGCGCACACCCCCACATAGCCCCAAAGGATGCACACCGTCAGATGCAGGGCCCAGGCCCCCAGGGCGGCGGGGCAGCCATGGAAAGCCTGCCACAAAGACCGCCCCAGCAGGGCCAGGGCCCCCAGGATCAGCAGGGTGGCCCCTGCCTCGCAGACGCTGAAGGGCAGCGGGTTGGTCACCGCTCCCAGGGCCCGCTTGACCGGCATGGACACCCGGTCCACCCAGAAATTCATCAGAGTCCGGTTGGAGCGGGCGGCCCAAAACAGTGCCAGCGCTGCCGCCCCGGCTCCCAGGGCCCAGAGGGCTCCCTGGTGGGCTGACCCAAACCTCTTCAGGCTCAACGGTTGAAGGTGGTGCGGAGGGTGGTTTCCCAGGTTTCGCCCGGGGCCAGGATGGCGGCCGCTGCCCGCTTGGACCAGGAAGGACCGTCCGCCTCGGCGGCGGGCAGGCTGTGCCAGGGCTCGATGCAGACAAACCGGACCTTTTCGGTGCGGGCGCTCCAGATCAGGGTGTAGGGATAGCCCGCAATCCGGCAGGTGACGTTGCGGCCGGTGTCCTTTTCGTAGATGCCCAAAGTCTCACTGCGCAGGCCCGCCATGCAGAAGCTGTCGTTGTCAAACAGGTGGTCGGTGAGCTGGATGCTGGAAGCGTTCTTCCACTGGTAATAGCACTTGCCCGACAGCAGGCCGTTGGGCCGGGCGTCCAGGATCACTGGGCTCTCGGGCCGGTCAAACCGGAACTCATAGTCCTCGGTGGTGTGGGCATCGTCAAAGGGCACCACAAAGGCCGGGTGATAGCCGACGCCAAAGGGCAGCGGTTCTTTGGCGTCTTCCGGGTTTTTCACCGTCAGGGTGTGGCAGACCGTCTTGCCCTCCAGCCGGAAGGTGCTGGTCAGCACAAAGTCATAGGGGAACCGGGCGGCTTTGGTCTCCTCGTCCGACCGCAGCTCCAGCTGGATCACGTCCTCCCCGGCCTGCACCAGGGTGTGCTCCACATCCCGGGCAAAGCCGTGCTGGCCCCCCTTGTAGCTCTTGCCGCTGTGGGTCAGAATGCCCCCCGCCAGCTTGCCGGTCCAGGGGAACAGGATGGGGGCGTGACGTCCCCACACCGATTTATCGGCTTGCCACAGCATCTCCTGGCCGTCGGCGTTCCGAACGCTGACCGCCTCTGCGCCGTGGGTATCCACCGTCAGGGTCAGGGATTCATTATGGATGGTTGCCTGCATGGGATAAACCTCCTTTATCATTTCGGGAAAATCGCGCTTGGATGTATGCTAAGTATACACCAGACCGCCCCAAAAGCAAAGCCCCATCCGCCGGGGCGGCATTCCACTTTTGTGCCCCTTCCCGGTTGAAGGCCGGCGCCGGCCGGGTGTATAATGGGGACAATGATCCCGCCGGGCTGCCGCCCGGCCCCACTGCAAAGGAGGAACAATGCCATGTCTACATCTCCGGCCAGAGGGCCCCTGGGGTTTGGCCTGATGCGCCTGCCCCGGAAGGGCCTCGGCATCGACATCGCCCAGACCAGCGCCATGGTGGACCGGTTTCTTGCAGCCGGCTTCACCTATTTTGATACCGCACGGATTTACTTCGGTTCGGAGGAGGCCGCCCGGAAAGCCCTGGTGGAACGGCACCCCCGGGACAGCTTCACCCTGGCCACCAAGCTCCACGCCGGCCTGGCCCGCAGCGAGGCTTCTGCGAAACGCCAACTGGAAACCAGCCTGGCCCGCTCGGGGGCCGGGTACTTTGACTATTACCTGCTCCACTCCATCATGGAGAACAACGCGGGCCGCTACAACCGCTTCGGCATCTGGGACTTTGTGAAGGAGCAGCAGGCCCGCGGCATCATCCGGCACTACGGCTTTTCCTTCCACGGCGGGCCCCAGCTGCTGGAACAGCTGCTCACCGAGCACCCCGACGTGGACTTCGTCCAGCTGCAGATCAACTATGCCGACTGGGAAAACCCCAGCGTCCAGGCCCGGGCCAACTACGAGGTGGCCCGCCGCCATGGCAAACAGATCGTGATCATGGAGCCGGTGAAGGGCGGGGCCCTGGCTTCCCCGCCGCCGGCCGTCCGCAAGCTCTTTGACCAGGCCGCCCCCGGCGTCTCCTACGCCTCCTGGGCCCTGCGGTTTGCCGCCTCCCTGGACGGGGTGCTGGCGGTGCTGTCCGGCATGTCCAACCTGGCCCAGCTGGAGGATAACCTGGCCACCATGACCAACTTCCGCCCCCTGGACAGTGAGGAACAGGAGGTCATCCGGAAAGCCCAGGAGATCCTGGGCCATTCGGCGGCCATCCCCTGCACCGCCTGCCACTACTGCACCAAGGGCTGCCCTAAGAACATCCCCATCCCCGAGATTTTTGCAGCCGCCAACCAGCAGCTGGTCAGCGGCCAGCAGGCAGAGGCCGAGGCCGCCTATGCCCAGGCCACCGCTGCCGGCAGCCGGGCCTCCGACTGCATCGGCTGCAAGCAGTGCGAGGAAGCCTGCCCCCAGCACCTGCCGGTGACCCGGCTGCTGGACCAGTGCGCCGGCATGCTGGAACACTGAGCCGCTCTTCTGCCCCTGCCTGACGGCGGGGGCTTTTTGCTGCACCCTTCCGGGGCTGTGGGCATACACTGGGGCAACTCATACCCTATGTAAAGGAGTGTCAGCCTATGGCAACAGGAATTTTGCGCATCCAGAGCTTTGCAGCCCGGGAATCCGCCCCCATGCCCGGCGTCAGCGTCACCGTCACCAGCGGTGATTTCACCGACAGCCGGGTCACAGACGAGGCCGGCAGCACTGCCGACATCCAGATCGAGGCCCCCGACTGCAGCTATTCTCTGGACGAAAACAACACCACCGTCCGCCCCTATGCGGTGTGCAGCCTGGTGGCCCAAAAAGCCGGCTACCGAACCATTGAAATCGAGGGGATCCAGATCTTTTCGGGCCAGGTCACCCTGGCGCCGCTGGAAATGATCCCCGAGAACGCCCGGGTGGAGGAGCCGGATGAGCCGGTGGTGATCCCGCCCCATCCCCTTTTTGCAGGAGGCGGCGGCAGCGGCCCCGCCCCCGCCGCCGATCCCCGGGTGCTGCCGGCGGTGGTGATCCCCAAGAGCATCACCGTCCATCTGGGCACCCCCGCCTCTTCGGCCAAAAATGTGACGGTGTCCTTCCGGGACTACATCGCCAATGTGGCTTCCAGCGAGGTTTACCCTACCTGGCCGGAGCAGGCCCTGCGGGCCAACATCCACTGCCAGATTTCCCTGGCCCTCAACCGCATCTACACCGAGTGGTACCCCAGCCGGGGCTACAAGTTTGACATCACCAACTCCACCAGCTACGACCAGTATTATGTCCACGGCCGGACGGTCTTTGATGTGATGGTCAACCTCACCGACGACATCTTCAACACCTACGTCCGCAAGACCGGCACCGTCAACCCCTACTACACCGAGTACTGCGACGGCAAGAGCGTCTCCTGCGCCGGCCTCAAGCAGTGGGGCACCGTCTCCCTGGCCCAGCAGGGACGCAACGCCCTCAGCATCCTGAAATATTACTACGGCAGCAACATCGAGATCGCCCGCACCAACAACATCGCCTCGATCCCCGAGAGCTATCCCGGCACCCCGCTCCGACGGGGCGACCGGGGCGCCAGCGTTTTTACCCTCCAGCGCCAGCTCAACCGGATCGCCAAGGACTACCCCTTCCTGGGTACTCTGACGGTGGACGGCATCTTCGGCAGCCAGATGGAAGCCACCGTCAAGCGGTTCCAGCAGCAGTTCAACCTCACCGCTGACGGGGTGGTGGGCCGCCAGACCTGGTACAAGATCAGCTATATCTATGTGTCGGTCAAAGATCTGGCCGAGCTGACCAGCGAGGGCGAGACGGTCTCGGGCGTCCTGTCCGACGGCACCTGGGGCGGCACCACCCTGCGCGTCGGTTCCCGGGGCAGCGCAGTGGAGCAGCTGCAGTTCTGGCTCAACACCATCAGCCAGTATGTATCCAGCATCCCTTCGGTGACGGTGGACGGGGTCTATGGCAGCGGCACTGCCGCCGCCGTCCGGGCCTTCCAGCAGCGGTACGGACTGGATCCGGACGGCGTGGTGGGCGAGCTCACCTGGAACGCCATCTACGCCCAGTACCGCAGCATCCAGGTGGACAACGGCATCCCCAACGCCTACCCCGGCGTTCCCCTGCGGGAGGGTGACACCGGCCAGAATGTCCGTCTGGTCCAGTTCTGGCTCAAGATCGCCCGCACCGTCTACACCGGCCTCAACAGCCCCAGCGTGGACGGCATCTTCGGCCCCAGCACCCGCCGTGCGGTGGCGGCTTTCCAGCGGTACTTCGGACTGACCGATGACGGCGTGGTGGGCCGCACCACCTGGAACAAGCTGCGGGAGGTCTACACCGACATTGCCAACGACCTGCTGTCCTCCAGCCTGCGGCCCGGGGACTTCCCCGGAACCCTCCGCCGGGGCTCCACCGGCCGGGCGGTCCGGGAGCTGCAGTACTACCTGTACCTGATGCACTCCTACGACGCCAGCATCCCCTCGGTATCCATCGACGGCAACTTCGGCGCCGGCACCGAGTCGGCGGTGAAAGCCTTCCAGCGGCTGTTCGGCCTCACTGCCGACGGCGTGGTGGGCCGGGCCACCTGGGATACCCTCTATGCCCAGGTCAACCGTCTGCGGCTGTCGGGGCCCGTGGTCTCCCTGACCCGGATGGACTATCCCGGTTCCCCGCTGGTTATTGGCTCCACCGGCGATGCGGTGCTGTATTACACCACCCTGCTGGCCCGCATTGCCTACTATTATGACGATGTCAGCAGCCCCGGCGTCACCGAGGAATACACCGAAGACGTGGCCGCCGGCACCCGCACCCTGCAGGCCCTGCTGGGCCTGCCCCAGACCGGCACGGTGGACGCTGACACCTGGACCGCTGCCGAATCTCTGGGCCTGGCCCTGCTGACCAACGCCATCAGCATCGGCGCCCAGCAGGAAACCGGCGCTGTAGAGGGTGATTGATTGTTATGGCACGCCTGTTGATTTACGACGAATACGCAAACCAGATTTACACCTATCCCAACATCAATGAGAACGACCCCATGCCCTACAGCACCGAGACCACCCTCCGGGTGCGGGAGTTCCGGGGGGAATCGGGCAGCCCCACCCTCTGGACCACCACCGCGGCCATGGAGGCCTGGAACCTGACCCGCCGCCGGTACGGCCGGGGCATCCATGTGGGCTACGCCTTCCGGCGGATCTGGGAGGGGGGCCACGGCACCCGCAGCCAGCACTACGCCGGGGTGGCCTTTGACGTGGGCCAGAACACCACCAGCGCCAACCGCACCGAGATCTTCAACGCCGCCCTCCGCACCGGCGCCTGGGGCTATGTGGAACCCCTCTCCATGACCCCCACCTGGGTTCACTTTGACCGGCGGTACGGCCTGCCGGCCTGCTCCAGCACCGGCGCCGGCTATCCCACTCTGCGACGGGGCAGCCGGGGCTGCTATGTGATGGTCCTGCAGGACGCTCTGTCCACCCTGGGTTACCCCACCGGCAGCCGCATCGACGGCATCTTCGGCACCATGACCAAAAATGCCCTTCTGGGCTTCCAGCGGCGCAACTGGCTGCTGGCAGACGGCATCTGCGGATACAACACCTGGACCAAGATGACCACTGCCGTGCTGGGGGTCGGACGCACCGCTTCCACCATCGACTGACCCGTTGCAATGGATGGCAAAACGTGCTAAAATGATCAGGACATACACGGATTTGAAAAAAGCGAGGGAAAAGGATGGAATTTTCAAAGCGGATGAAGCTGTTCGGCGATGAGATTTTTGCGGCGCTGAACGAGAAAAAGGTGGCCTTGGAAGCCCAGGGCCGGACGATCTACAACCTGAGTGTCGGCACCCCCGACTTTGCCCCGGCCCCCCATATCCGGCAGGCCCTGGTGGAGGCTGCCAAGGACCCCGAAAACTGGAAATACAGTCTGCGGGATCTGCCCGAGATGCTCCAGGCCGTCTGCTCTTACTACAAGCGGCGGTTCGGGGTGGACATCACCCCCGACCAGGTGGCCAGCTGCAACGGCAGCCAGGAGGGCTGCGGCCACATCGGCATGGTGCTGTGCGATGAGGGGGACACCGTCCTTCTGCCCAACCCCTGCTACCCGGTTTTCATCGCCGGCGCCAAGCTGGCGGGGGCAAAACCTTACTTCTACCCTCTGGTGAAGGAGCACGGTTTCCTGCCCTACGTGGCAGACATCCCCGAGGATGTGGCCCGGAAGGCAAAGTATATGATCGTCTCCCTGCCTGCCAACCCGGTGGGCAGCGTGGGCAACCCCGCCCTATATGAGGAGCTGGTGGCCTTCGCCAAGAAGTACGATATCCTGATCATCCACGACAACGCCTACAGCGACATCATTTTTGACGGGGCCGAGGGCCACAGCTTCTTCAACACCCCCGGCGCCATGGATGTGGGCGTGGAGTTCTTCAGCCTGTCCAAGAGCTTTGACGTCACCGGCGCCCGGATCAGCTTCCTGGTGGGCCGCCCCGACGTGGTGGCTGCCTTCCGGCGGCTGCGGGGCCAGATTGATTTCGGCATGTTCCTGCCGGTCCAGCAGGCTGCCATCGCAGCCCTCACCGGGCCTCTGGACATGGTGAAAGACCAGTGCGCCGTCTACCAGGAGCGCCGGGACGCCCTCTGCGGCGGCCTGCGGTCCATCGGCTGGAATGTCCCCGACAGCCACGGCAGCATGTTTGTCTGGGCCCCCATCCCCCAGCGGTACACCAGCAGCATGGACTTCTGCATGGACCTGGTGGAAAAGAGCGGCGTCCTGTGCACCCCCGGCTCCAGCTTCGGGCCTCTGGGTGAGGGCTATGTCCGCTTTGCCCTGACCATGCCCGCCCAGCGGATTGCCGAGGCTGTCAAGGCCATCCGGGACAGCGGCATCCTGGGCTGATCTCATCTGAAAAACGCCGGCCGGCAAGGAAATTCCTTGCCGGCTTTTTTTACTTTTTTCTTCCCCGGTGAAACACTTTTCCCCCGCCGTTCGTCTCACAGACAGAAGGCGGCCAGGAACAGGCAAGCAGCCGCGGCAGGAGGTGAAACAAAACCGTGTGGGAAACACTCTATGATGACTTCTGGGACAGGCTGGTGCGGTTCTGCTGCCGGATGACCCATGACGAGGACCGGGCCGAAGACCTGGCCCAGGAGACCTTTCTCCGGGCCCTGGCCCGCCAGGACCTGCTGGCTTCCCTCAGCACCGCCCAGCAAAAGAGCTGGCTGTTTGAGACGGCCCACAACCTGTTCTGCGACGGCGCCCGCCGGGCAGCCCGGGAACAGAACCTGATGGATCAGCTCACCCCGCCCCCCGGCCAGGAACCCGCCGACGACACCGCTGCCTCTGCCATGGGGCAGGTGGAACTGGACAGCCTGCTGGAACGCCTGCCCGAGGCCGACCGCGTCCTGTTTACCCTGCGCTACGACGCCGGCTACACCGCCGCCGAGCTGGCCCGGATCACCGGCCAGCCCGCCGCCACCCTGCGGACCCGGCTCCACCGCATCCGAAAAAACCTGCAGACAACGCTTGAGGAGGAATAAACCATGAAACAAATGAACATCAACGCTTCCATCGTGGATACCCGCAAAGTCCAGGAGGACACCCTCGCCCAGTTTGACGCCATCCTCATCAACTGCGCCATCCTGATCACCAGCCCCGCCGCCCGTGCCATGATGGCCCGGCACAACGTCCACATCAACTGCTCCAAGTCCATCGACCTGGACGACGAAACCACCCTCAACACCCTCAACGGCAAGACCACCTTCACCGGCCGCAACACCCCCAACGGCCGCCAGTACCTGCTGATCAACGGCACTTTGACCATCACCCCCGACGCCGGGGATGCCCTGCGCCAGTATATGGGGATGAGCATCAACGGCACCGTCTACTGCCCCGACTTCCTGGGCACCGTGCTGGCCAGCAAGGCCGACCTCAACGGCAAGCTGTACACCTACCCCGAAGGGGCCGTCCTGCTGAAAAACAACGCTGTGCTGGACAAGGCCTTTGCCCTGCGGGCGGAATCCCGGCTGTACTGGGCGGCCAAGCGGCTGATCGCCGTGGACGAGGAACTGGACGGGGAAGAGCTGGCCGCCAAGGGTGCCCGCTTCATGGTGCCCGAGGCCTATGTCAGCGAATCCCTGGCCGACAGCCTGGCCCCCCTGTTTGACGCCGACACCCGGATGGTGGTGCTGCCCGACGGCACCTCGGTGGTGCAGGATGACCTGACCCTCAACGCCGCCGGCCTCCGCCGGTACGGGGATAGCCTGCTGGTCCTGGGAGATTTGTACCTCACCGCCGACTGCGCCGAGGCCCTGGGGGATCTGGAATACCTGCAGGTGGAGGGGGACATTTACCTGCCCGAGGACATGGCCGACGCCCTGGACGCCGTCACCGAGACGGTACTGGACGGCGAGGTGTTCTACCTGCCGGGCAAGCCCCTCTTTGGCAAGCTGAAGATGACGGTGGACAAAAACCTGCTGGACGCCTTCCCCGATGGGCTGACCCTGGTGGCCTGCCCCAAAGTGTACCTGGCCGACGATCTGACCCCCGCCGACGTGCTGGAACATCTGTCCCTGTTTGACTGCGGCCTCATTTTCTGCAAGCCGGAGCTCCAGAGCGCCGCCGAGGCTGTGGCCAGCGGCTCCTTCCAGGTGCTGCCCAAGGAGGACGATGAAGAGGAAGCGGAGAGCTCTGACCCCGACAACCTCATCATCAACGCCGCCAGCTACACCCTGTAACAAAAAAGCGGCCCCGAAGGACCGCTGAAACTGCTCCCTGTTGCCCCGTCTGCCCTTTTCTCCGGCAGGCGGGGATTTTTTGCGTTTACGGGTTGACGATGTTCTCCCCCGCCCCGGCCAGGAAGGTTTCCAGGTTCCGGGCAGTGATCTCCATCAGCCGCTTGAGGGCCCCGCCGGTGGCCCAGGCCACATGGGGGGTGAAGAGGGTGCGGGGCGCCGCCCGCAGGGGGCTGTCCGCCGGCAGGGGCTCCACCCCAAAGGCGTCGGCCCCGTAATAGCCCAGATGGCCGCTTTGCAGGCTGGCAGCCACGGCGGCCTCATCCACCAGGGCGCCCCGGGCGGTGTTCAGCAGGATGGCCCCCGGCTTCATCTTGGCCAGGGCGTCGGCACCGATCAGCCCCCGGGTGGCGGGGGTGGCGGGACAATGGAGGCTGACGATGTCGCTTTGGGCCAGCAGGGTGTCCAGATCCACAAAGGCCACCCCGTCGCCAGCGTAGGCCGGGCGCACCGTCCGGGTCCAGACCAGCACCTTCATCCCAAAGGCCAGGGCCAGCCGGGCGGTCTGACGGCCGATGTTGCCGTAGCCGCAGATGCCGAAGGTCTTGCCGTACAGCTCCACCTGGGGCAGGATGCCGTAGGAGGCCGGCACTTCCAGCTGCCAGTAGCCGTCCCGAACCGCCCGGTCCTGCCGCTCAGGGCACTGGCAGATGGCCAGCAGCAGGCTGAAGGCCATCTGAGCCACGCTGTAGGTGGAATAGGCCGGCACATTGGCCACGCTGACCCCGTGCCGCCGGCAGGCCGCCAGATCCAGGTTGTCGGTGCCGGTGGCGAGGATCCCCACCCACTTCAGGTTGGGGCACTGGGACAGGATTTCCTCATCCATCCGGCACTTGTTCAGCACCACCAGCTCGGCGTCCCCGATCCGCCGGGCAATCTGATCGTAGGGGGTGCGGATGTACTCGGTGACATCCGGCACCAGGGCCCGCAGCCCCGACCAGTCCAGGTCCCCCGGCTCCATGACGTAGCTCTCCAAAATAACCAGTTTCATCTTTGACTTCCCCTCTGTTGTACGTATTTATGTTCGGTCCCTGCCGGGGCCCGGGCGGTTGTATGTTACACCGGGCACAAAGCCAGGGCTGTGCCGCTGTCGGTGGCCTCGCTGCCCACCGCCGACCATCCCCGGCTCAACAGGGCGGCCAGACGGGCCCGGTCGGCCAGGGGCACCCACACAGGGTCGGCCTGACGCTGCCCCGGCACCCGGCTGAACAGCCAGCAGGGCGCCAGCCCGTTCAGGGGCCGCAGGGCCCGCAGCACCAGCCCCGTCTCCAGGTACGCCGGCAGCAGTTCCTCTGCTTCGGGGGTGGACTCCAGCGCCGCCCACACCGGCCCCGCCCCCGCATGGCGGCAGGCAGGCACCAGCGCCGCATCCAGCAGCTGGGGCAGCAGGCTGCGGTCCCCCACCGGCGGGCCCATCAGCACCCCCCGGCCCAGGCCATGGCGGCCCAGGAACTGCCGCAGGGCCGACGCCGCTTCCACGTCGGCGGTGAGGGGCAGCTCGATCATGGCGGCCAGGGGTTCCCCCCTGGACCCGCAGACCCCCACTGCCTGGCCCACCGTCAGCATCCGCATTACCTCGCTGCGGGGGCGGTAAAAGCTGGAGGCCTCCCGCCGGGCCAGCAGGCAGAACTCCTCGGCCGAAAGGCGGCGCCGCTGCACCGCCGGTTCACAAAGCTGCAACATAATCAAATCCGATCCCCTTCCTGCAGGCATGAGGGCCTGCACCGGTCATTCTACCAGAAGGGACCGGATTTTTGTGTCAGACGGTGTCGGCAGCGTCCAGATCCACGTCCTCGCTCAGTACCTGGCCAATGGGCTTGGCAATGCACAAATCCGCCGACCGGTCAGCCCCGGTGGGCTGCATATTGATCACCACCAGGTGTTTGCCCTGGAAATATCGGATCAGCCCCGCCGCCGGGTACACCACCAGGCTGGTGCCCCCGATGATCAGGGTGTCAGCCTTGCGGATGGCAGCGATGGCCCCCGCCATGGTGGCCTCGTTGAGGCACTCCTCATAGAGCACCACATCCGGCTTGACAATGCCGCCGCAGGCCGGGCACCGGGGGACGCCGGTGCTCTCGGCGATGAAGTCCACCCCGTAGAATTTGCCGCAGTCCACGCAGTAATTCCGCAGGGTGCTGCCGTGGAGCTCATAGACGTTTTTGGAACCGGCTGCCTGGTGGAGGCCGTCGATGTTCTGGGTCACCACCGCCTTCAGTTTGCCCTCCCGCTCCAGCTTGGCCAGCCGAAGATGGGCTGCATTGGGCCTGGCCCCCCGGACAATCATCTTGTCCCGGTAAAACCGGTAAAATTCCTCCGGGTGCTGCTCCCAGAAGGTGTGGCTGAGGATGGTCTCGGGCGGGTAGTCGTATTTCTGATGATACAGCCCGTCCACGCTGCGGAAATCCGGGATGCCCGACTCGGTGCTGACCCCGGCCCCGCCGAAAAAGACAATGTTTTTGCTGTCTGCAATGATGGCTTCCAGTGCCCTGAGCATAAAACCGCCCCTTTCCAAACTGTGTCGTATATGGTATGGTAAAAGTATAGCATATTTTCCCGAGAAAGGAAGCGGTCATTTTGGATCTCTGGTACTGGAACAGCCCCCTCGGCCCCCTCTGTCTGACCCAGGAGGAGGGAAGCCTGGTCAGCCTGCAGTTTTGTCCTGCAGTGCCCCAGGGCATCCCCGGCTCCACCCCCCTGCTGGCGGAAGCCCAGCGGCAGCTGGAAGAATACTTTGCCGGGGCCCGCACCTCCTTTGACCTGCCCCTGGCGCCCCACGGCACCCCCTTCCAGCAGGCGGTGTGGGGCGCCCTGCTGGACATCCCCTACGGCGAAACCCGGTCCTACGGACAGATTGCCGCGGCAGTGGGCCGCCCCAAAGCCTCCCGGGCGGTGGGTGGTGCCTGCCACTGCAACCCCATCGCCATCATCGTCCCCTGCCACCGGGTGGTGGGGGCCTCAGGCAGCCTCACCGGCTACGCCGGCGGGCTGGACCTGAAAGCCGCCCTGCTGGCTCTGGAACAGAAAAAACCCCAGTAACAAAAACAGCGTGCCGTATCTCTTGCGGCACGCTGTTGGTTTTTATCGGTAATGGCGGGAAAAGAGGTCCCCCAGATCTGTGAATAAATCGTGGGGCAGCATCCCGTACTGGCCCAGGCGGTCGGCGGTGCAGTCAGCCGCCGCCCCGTGGAGCCAGACAGCGCAGGCCGCCGCCTCGGGGGCGGGCAGGCCGCAGGCTGCCAGCCCGCTGGTCATCCCCGCCAGCACATCCCCGCTGCCGCCCCGGGACAGGCCCGCATTGCCGGTGGTGTTCTGCCACATCCGGCCATCCGGGGCCGCAATCAGGGTGCGGTGGCCCTTCAGCACCAGGGTGCAGTCCCACTGTTCTGCATAGCGGGCCGCCACCCCCGCCGGGTCGGCGGCAATCTCCGCCGCGGTCAGTCCGGTGAGCCGGGCCATCTCCCCCGGGTGGGGGGTCAGGATCAGGTTCCCTGCCGGGTGGGGCATGGTCTCCCCTGCGGCCAGCAGAACCGCCGCCGCATTGAGGGCGTCGGCGTCCAGGATCACGGTACCCCTGGCTTCTCCCACCAGGCGCCGGACCAGGGTCCGGGTGTCAGGGGTGTTCCCCATGCCGGGCCCCATCAGCAGGACGGTGGCCTTCTGGAGGGCCCGGGACAAATCCTCCCCCGCCTCGGCGCTGATGCCCCCCTCTGCATTTTCACCGCAGGGCAGCAGGCAGCACTCGGGCAGCCGGGCGGTGACGGCGGCCAGCACCGGCTCCACCGATGCCAAGGTCACAATGCCGGCCCCGGTGCGCAGGGCCCCTTCCACCGTCAGGCTGGCGGCGCCCCGGTACCGGCGGCTCCCCGCCACGGCCAGCAGGTGGCCATAGCTGCCCTTGTGGCTCTCCTGGGCCCGGGCCGGAATCCGGGAAAAAACAAACTCCTCACACAGCTGTTCCATGGTTATTCCTCCTGACGGACCAGCTGGCGGATCTCCCGCTCCACCTGATCCACTTCCTCCCGGAACTGGCGGGCGGACAGCCGGTAGGCGCCGTGGCCCAAAATAATAATCTGCTCCATCCCGTCCGAGGTGGCCACCCGGACCCGCCGCTCCCGGCCGATCTCATGGGTGACTCGCTCGATGTACATATCCGCCGTCTCAGCCTCCCGGGTGTAGACCACATGGATGTTGTGGTACTGCTCGATGGTGCCGGGGCTCCCCGGCACCCGGTAGGCGTCAAACACCAGGATCAGCACGCACTGCTTGAATCCCTGATAATTGCACAGGATGTCCATCAGCTTCTGGCGGGCCGAGGCCAGGCTGTCTTTGGCCATCCCGGCCAGGTCATCCCAGGCGAAAATGATGTTGTACCCGTCCACCAGCAGGTATTCGGGCAGCACCTTCCACTGCTCCGCCTGGAAGTCGGGCCGGTCGCTCCTGGCCGGCCGGAAAGCAGCCAGGGGGTCCCGCTTGATGGGGCCGTAGGTCTGCTCGAAAATCTTCATCAGCTCGGCGTCGTCCTCCAGGGAGGCCCGGAAGGCCGCTGCCCGGCGCACCGGCTGGGGATCCTCGGCCCGGTCAGGCTTGGCTTTGCCCCAGCCGCTGTCCACATGCATGTGCTCCCGCACCTTGTCCCAGGACACCACATAGCCGGCGCCATGGGCGCAGAACACCGAGTCGGGGGTGTTGTCCAGGTCCCGCTGGGGGTCATAGCCCGAGGCAGCAATGATCTCGGCGGCATTGCGGCAGGGACGGTAGCTGTCGGGGGTCAGGGTGATCCGGCCCCGGCCGTGGGTATAGCCGGCCAGCTCCCGGGGATAGCCCCGCAGGCCGCTGACCGGTGCCGAACCTTCCAGGATGGCGGTCTCCCCCTCCTGGTCGGCGGGGCCGAAGGTGCCCTCCATCTGCTGGATGTCGTTCATGGCCCGGCCCAGGTTCTGGGCGGGCAATTCCAGCCGGAAGTGGTACCAGGGCTCCAGCAGGACGTTTTTGGTCATCATCAGGCCCTGGCGCACCGCCCGCCAGGCCGCCTGGCGGAAATCGCCCCCTTCGGTGTGCTTCAGGTGGGCCCGGCCAGCAATCAGGGTGATTTTCACGTCGGTGAGGGGGGCGCCGGTCAGTACCCCCCGGTGCTCCTTTTCTTCCAGGTTGGCGATCACCAGCCGCTGCCAGTTCCGGGCCAGAACCTCTTCGCGGCAGTCAATGTCGTACTGGATGCCGCTGCCCGGAGGCAGGGGCTCCATCTTCAAATGCACCTCGGCGTAGTGGCGCAGGGGCTCATAGTGGCCCACGCCCTCCACCGGCTCGGTGATGGTTTCCTTATATAATATACCGCCCTCGCCGAAGGTCACATCCAGCCCGAACCGCCGGGACAGCATGCTCTGAAGCACCTCCAGCTGGATCTCGCCCATCAGGCGGACGTGGATCTGGCCCAGGGTCTCATCCCAGACCACATGGAGCTCGGGCACTTCCTCCTCGATCTTGCGGAGGTTGGCCAGAGCGGTATGGACGTCCGCCCCTTCGGGCAAAATAACCTGGTAGGTCAGCACCGGTTCCAGCAGGGGGTCCCCGGCGTCCCGCTCCGCCCCCAGGCCCTCCCCTGGTTTGGCGCCGGTGAGGCCGGTGACGGCGCAGACCTGGCCGGGGTACACCTCATTGGCCAGGGTGTACTTGGCCCCCGAGTACAGCCGCAGCTGGTCGGCCTTGGCGGACCAGCCATCCCCTTCGGGGCCGCCGGAGAGGGCATCCTTGACCTTCAGCACCCCGCCGGTGACCCGCAGCCAGGTGAGCCGTGCCCCCTGGTCATCCTGGGACACCTTGAACACCTTGGCGCCGAAATGCTCCCCCGCCGGAGCCGGACGGGTCCAGCGGTCCAGCCCTTCCAGCAGGCCGTCCACACCGTCCACCTTGAGGGCCGAGCCAAACCAGCAGGGGAACACATGCCGCCGGGCGATGGCGGTGACGATGTCCGCCGCATCCAGGGGCTCCCCTGCCAGATACTGTTCCATCAGGTGCTCATCGCAGAGGGCCAGGGCTTCGTTCCGCTCCTCCTCCGGGGCACCGAAGTCCACAAAGCCCTCCCCCAGCCGGCGCCGCAGCTGATCCAGCAGGGCGTCCCGGCCGGGGCCGGGCAGGTCCATCTTGTTCACAAACAAAAAGGTAGGCACCCGGCACCGCCGCAGCAGGGACCAGAGGGTCTCGGTGTGGCTCTGGACCCCGTCGGGGCCGCTGATCACCAGCACCGCATAGTCCAGCACCTGGACCGTCCGCTCAGCCTCTGCCGAAAAATCCACATGGCCGGGGGTGTCCAGCCAGGCAATCTGGGTGCTGCCGGCGGTGAACAGGGCCTGTTTGGAAAAAATCGTGATGCCCCGGGCCCGTTCCAGACTGTCGGTGTCCAGGAAGGCGTCCCGGTGATCCACCCGGCCCAGCTTGCGGATGGCCCCCGACCGGTACAGCATGGCTTCTGAAAGGGTGGTTTTGCCTGAGTCCACGTGGGCCAGAACACCCACCACCAGGCGTTTCGCTGTCTCTCCCATGGCTGCCCCCTTACAAAACGCCGGCCACCAGGCCGATCAGGACCATGGGAACCCCCAGGATCAGGCTGGACAGCATGCTGCAGAAGGACTTTTCCTCGGGGGACAGCTCGTCAAAGGAGACGATTTTCTCGTCGGCGAAGTCGGCCATGGTGTGGGTGCCCCGGCGGCGCTGTCCGCGCTCGGTTGACAGCCTGCCCCGGTCCAGGAAGGGGATGCGGATCCCGTCCAGCCGCAGATAGCTGGTCCAGGCCCAGCCCAGGAACACCGCCCCCACCGCCAGGCAGGGCACTTCCCAGATGGTGAAGGTGCCGTCGCTCAGAAAGCGCTGCCACAACAGGCAGACGCACAAAGCTATAGATGCGCGCTTGACCGTTTTATATAAAATCGCCCGGAACATGTCCGGCTTGTAAATCGAAAAAAACTTCTTCATGGCAGATTGTACCTCGTCCTTGGTTTTTGCATCCGGTGCATGCCGCTGTGATGCCCGGGGCAGTGTATGTATTGTAACACGTTTTGCTCCAAAAAGATAGCCGCCCGCATTCTGTGCGCCCCAGGCGCACAGTTTCATCCCCATCGAGGGAGGGGGGTCCGTTTCTACTTTCCCGCAGCCAGAGAATGAATCCAGCTCATCCATTTTCACTGTTTTTTCACTGTTTTTCCCTTTGGAGGGGCAATTTGTTGCCGGATGCACCGCCTGTTTTCTTGACATCCGCCCCTTATGATGGTAGAATACCTGTGTGTTAAGGATTCTGCGGCGGGGCACAGATACAGACGCTGAGGTCTGTATTTGGGCCTTTTTGTATTCGTTGGCAAGACACTGTCTCTGTGAACCGCTGCAGGAATAGGAACAGACATTCTGCGACTCTTGCCATGACACGAAGAATAACAGGGAGGATATAAACACATGAACGCAAACTATGAACCTCATGCAATCAGCCGTCGCACCTTCTTGAAGGGTGCCGGCGCTGTCGGCGCTGCCGGCCTGCTGGCCGCATGCGGCGGCTCCAACTCCACTTCCAGCGCTTCCGGTTCCACCTCCGGCGCTGCTTCCGCCCCCGCTGCCAGCAACGGCGGCGCCCCTCTGAGCGAGTACTACACCTGGGAGAGCAACGTCCGTGAGCTGGAGGAGTGGAACGTCCTGCACAGCCAGGATGCCTCCGACTTCAACGTCCTGACCAACCTGGTGGACGGCCTGCTGAGCTCTGACCCCTACGGCAAGCCGGTGGCTGCCATCGCCGAGAGCTGGGAGCACAACGAGGACGCTTCGGTCTGGACCTTCCACCTGCGCGACGATGTGGACTGGTGCGACGTCAACGGCAACGTCACGGGCCACATTACCTCCAAGGACTTCCTGGTGGGCTGCGAGTGGGTCATCAACCAGTACAAGAACGAGGCTTTCAACACCTCCATGCCCCTGCAGGAGCTGGGCGACGCCGCCGCCGACCTGACCTACCAGGATATGCTCGACTTCGGCGTGGGCATCGAGGCTCCCGATGACTACACCCTGGTGTTCACCTGCAAGAATCCCTGCCCCTACTTCGACACCGTTGCAGGTTATGTCAGCTTCTACCCCGCTTCCGAGGACCTCATCAGCCAGCTGGGCATCGACGGCTTCCGCTATGCCACCCAGCTTGAGATGTGGTACTGCGGCCCGTACCTGATCGAGGAGTACGTCAACCGCAACACCAAGAGCTTCATCCCCAACCCCAACTGGTACGGCGCCGACGACCACAGCCGCTTTGAGCGCGTTGTGGTCACCATGCTGACCGACCAGGTTGTGGGCTACCAGCTGTACCAGAACCGCGAGCTGGACGAGATCGACCTGACCGAGTCTACCATCACCACCATCACCAACGATCCCAACCACGAGTACGCCGACCAGCTGTGCGAAAAGCGCCCCAAGAAGTACAGCTACCAGTTCCACTTCAACTTTGAGCGCTTCAATGACGACGGCACCCCCGACGACAACTGGAACAAGGCCGTGGCCAACGAGGCTTTCCGCCGCTGCATGCTGGAGGGTCTGGACCTGACCACCTACTACGCCCGCACCAACGCCATCAATCCCCTGAAGTGCGAGAACGACTTCTACACCATGCAGGGCGTCTGCTACAACACCAGCGGCAAGGACTACACCGAGCTGGTGCGTGAGCGGATGGGCTACGGCCAGTACGACGGCGAGACCATGGTCCGTACCCGTGGCGCAGACATCGCCGCCCTCAAGCAGCAGGCGATGGACGAGCTGAGCGCCATCGGCGTCACCTTCCCCGTCCACTGCTACTATCCCATCCTGTCCGGCAACACCACCCAGCAGGACAGCGCCGTCGTGCTGCGTCAGTGCTTCACCGACAGCCTGGGCGACGACTTTATCGTCTTGGATGTTGTCGAGTACGTCTCCTCCATCACGATCCCATCAACTTCCTGGGCCAGGAGATCCTGCACGACGACAACGCCTACTACGCCATGAACTATGGCTTCATCGGCAAGATCGTCAAGGAAGGCTCTACCTCCGACTGGCAGTCCGACGTGGTCGCCAAGTTTGAGGAGTTCACCACCATGGTCAACGACGCCAGCGCCATCGTGGACGACATCGACGCCCGCTACGACGCCTTTGCCGACGCCGAGGCCTATATGCTGCAGCACGCGCTGACCATGCCCGCCGTCTATGACGTGTCGTGGTGCCTGACCCACGCCAACGAATACTCCAAGATCAACGCCATGTACGGCATCTTCAACTACAAGTACGTTGACTGGGAGACCTCCGAGGACGCCTATACCACGGAGCAGTATCAGGAGTTTGAGGCTGCATACGAGGCAGCCACCAAGGCCTAAGCTGCATGCTGAAGTATACCGTCAAGCGGGATGCGGATGCTGCCCACGGACTACTACTTCACTGAAGATCAGCTGATGAAGTTTACCCCGGAGCAGAAAGAAGCAGCTCTGGAAGCCGCCGGTTTGCTCGACCCCATCGGCGAACAGCTGGTCCGTTTTTATGGGCAGTTGCTCCACTTGGACTTTGGTACCTCGCGGAGAATTCAAAACGGTATGGCTGTTACCCGGGTCATCGGCGACCGGATGGGTGTCTCTTTGCGCCTGGGCGCGATCGCGTTCTGCATCTCGTGGATCTGCGGCATCATCATCGGCGTTGTGCAGGCTGCCTTCAAGGGCAAGCTGCCTGACTGGCTGGGTACCGCTTATACCGTGGTGGTCAATGCAGTGCCGGCGCTGGTCATGTACTCGCTGGTGCTGGTCATAGGCTCGACGGTGTTCGGGTTCCCGACCTTGTACTCCACCCGCAATGTGGGGCCGTCCAGCGTGCTGCCGGTCATCTGCCTGTCCCTGTCTTCCACCGCAGGTTATGCGCTGTGGATGCGGCGGTATATGGTGGACGAGCTGACCCGGGATTATATCAAGCTGGCCAAGGTCAAGGGCCTGAGCTACAGCCAGATCATGTTCCGCCATGTGCTGCGCAACGCTCTGGTGCCCATGGTCCAGTTCATCCCCCAGTCCCTGCTGCTGACCATCAGCGGCTCGCTGCTGATGGAGTCGTTCTTCTCGGTGCCCGGCATGGGCCCCCTGCTGACCGACGCCGTCCGCCGCTACGACACCAGCGTCGTGCAGACCCTGGTCATGTTCTACGCTGCGCTGAGCATCGTGGGCATCTTCCTGGGCGACCTTTGGTCGACCCGCGCATCACCATTGCAGAGAAAGGGGGTAGCCGCTGATGGCCAAAGCATCGGATTTTGCGGGCAAAAAGGACGACGAGCTGTTTTATCTCGTCGATTATTCGCCCGAAGAGGCCGAGCGCATCGGTTACTCCAACTATTCCTACTGGGGCTCGGTGGTCAAGAACTTTTTGAAGAACAAGATTGCAGTTTTCTGCATGATCGTGTTCTTGGTACTGGTGATCTTCTCTTTTGTGGCTCTTGCCATTGGCAAGTACAGCTATGAAGAACTGGTCCCCTATTCCTCCACCTCGTTCCAGAGCCCCAACGGGGAGTTCTGGTTCGGCACCGACAACCTGGGCCAGGACTACTGGTGCCAGGTGTGGTACGCCACCCAGGTGTCCATCCGTCTGGCCCTGATCGTCGCTGTGGGCGAGTGCGTCGTGGGCGTCATCTTTGGCCTGATCTGGGGCTACGTCCGCTCGCTGGACCGGCTGTTCACCGAAATCTACAACCTGTTCGACAGCGTGCCCTATATCATCTATATGACCCTGATCGCCCTGATGGTGGGCCAGAGCTTCACCATTATGGCCGTGTCGATGATCTTCATCGGCTGGTTCCAGACGGCGCGCCGGGTGCGCAACATGGTGTTCATGTACCGTGACCGGGAGTACAACCTGGCTTCCCGGTGCCTGGGCACCCCGCTGTGGCGTGTTCTGACCAAGAACATCCTGCCCTACCTGGTGTCGGTCATCATCCTCCAGACGGCTCTGAACATTCCCTATACCATCAACATGGAGTCCACCCTGTC
>CAJFNF010000002.1 GCA_904394215.1 uncultured Faecalibacterium sp. | reverse complement strand
AATTCCTCCGGGAGTATGTGAAACAGTTTGGATTTACCGCCGATACCGTCCCTGTATTTGTCCGTGGGGTGCTGTCCATGCAGAACATGAAGTATTCCAGGGACTATGCCGCGTGGATGGCAAACGCAGAAAGCCTGGACGCTCTGCTGGAGGCAAAAATCCACCTGGCCGAGATCGTTCCAAGCGGTTTTTCCTCCGACGAGGATGACGATGATGACGAGGACGAGGAACCCGCCGAGGGAGCAGAAGCCAGCCCGGAGGAAGTGCTGCAATATGCATGGGAAACGGTCTGCTATGTGATCTGGGGCAAAGCCAGCGCCAAGGGCGGTCAGAAAGTGGTGGAATCAGCGCCGGAGGAACTAAAGGAACGATATTTGGGGATTTTTCAATAGGATGACAGGAGCTGTGAGGTGAAAGCTATGAACGAAAAACTATTTCGTCCCCAATTCGACCGGCTGAAACTGTCCGATAAGCTCCTGCTGATGCAGACGCTGGCGGCCCGTTATCATTTGACGTTCAAAGACCTATATGCCTTTTCCCGCTGGGGGCAGAGCTGTACCACCGGCGTCTTTGAAAAAGCGGGCCGGGAGTTTGTCTTTGTCCCAGGGGGTACCATAACCCTTGGCTGGGAGGGCTTTATCCAGGGGATGGACAAGGCTAACCTAGAGGAACTGGCGGATCTTTTTGCGGAAATCGAATATGAAGGCACTGCGGAGAATTTTCTCCGGCAGGGTATGACCCCGGTACGACAGGTGACCATCGGCCCCATGCTGGTGGGCCGTAAGTTGGAGAAAATCGGCTGGGAACGCGTACCCATGAACGACCCTCGCATCACCGCCCACCCGGACTGGCTGGATGCTTTGCAGAAGTTGGCGGGCCGGGACGGCCAGAGCTTTGAGATCCACGAAACGGTCCGCTTTGAACGCAACGGTGATAACTGGCAGGCGTGGCTGTGCCACCGGATGACCTACCCGAAATTTCTGCTGTCCCTGGTATGGGAGCTGGCAGCCACCCTCCCCACACCGGACGAGTGGGCCTATCTGGCCGGGGGCGGATGCCGCACCCTGTTTCCCTGGGGGGATGGACTGGACTACGCCATGCATCTGCACCACTTTGAAAGCGAGGAAGAGCAGGGCAAGCTATACGACATGGAGCAGCCCAACTTCTTCGGCCTGTCCATCGCTTACGATCCCTACAAGCGGGAGCTGGTGGACGGGAAAACATTGACCACCTGCGGCGGCGACGGCGGCGGCAATATCTGCGGCGGTATGGGGCCGCTGCTTGGATATTTGCCCTGTTCTCCTCACTGTAGGCCGGAGGTTCGGGAGGACAACGAGATCCACAATGACTATGACTTTTTCCGCCCGGTGATCCGGGTGGATCGAGAAATAAAATTTCAATGAACCAGGAGGATACAACCATGGGATTTTTCAGCAAACTGTTTCAGGGCCCCCAGCCTGACATGGAAAAAAGCAATGCAAACCGGCAGAAGATCCGCCAGCTGTTCTGCCAGGCCGTAGAAAACGGAGATGCTTACCGGCTGATTGTGGGCTACACCGAAGATGTCAGCCGCTTCAACTACGGCTTTGTCCACGGCAGCAAAACCAAAATCGGCAACCTCATTGTGGGATGGAACCAGGATGCCCGGACCATTGTGGTTCTCCCCACCGTGCCGGATCTTTCCGGCTGCGGGAGCCCCGCCTGTTACCGCCGGGATGAAATTCACAAGGCATATCGCAGCAAATACCCCAATGATGCCTTCATCATTTATCCCGACCGCAGCAGCTATATTGCCATCAACGCCTATGAATGGCTGGACGATGAAAGCCTCTATATCTATCTGGAACAGAAGGAAGAACTGGATGCCTTCACTGCATTCTTTAACAATCAGTTTGCCAAAAAGTAAGAAGCCGCCAGGAAATAGGAGATGCTGAAAAGGAGTATTTCGTATGGAACTGCTGAAACAATGCCAGCTGTGGTTCGAACAGAATGAAGTTCAGAAAGTAATCGACACCCTGGAAGCCCTCCCTGCCGAGGAGCGCACCCCGGAACTGGACAGCGAACTGGCCAAGGCCTACATATCCATTGCCGAAATCGGAGCGGCAGGACGGCCCCTCTACCAAAAAGCTCTGGATCTGCTCCAGCCCCACCAGGAGGAACTGGGGGAAGATCACTGCTGGAATTACCGAATGGCTTCCGCCTACTATTACCTGGATCAGGAGGGCCCTGCCCTGCGTTACTTCGAACGGGCCCTGAAAGCCCGCCCCGGCGATCAGGACACCCAGCAGTACATCGACGCCTGCCGCCACTATCTGGCCCTGCCCCGGTTTGATAAAAACTTCCGGCAGCGGACCCAGGAAGCCTGGGTTGCATTTGCTCAGATTGAGGCCGAGTTGCGGCACATCATGGACAACGACCCGGACCACCAGCGGGGCGAGGAACTGCTGGAAAAATGCGGCGAAGCCCTGAAAACCGCCCTGCCGGATGTTTCCCTGGAGCTGGGCTTCGAGGGGGAAAAATATGAGCTGGTGCTCAGTCCGGAGGGGCTTCTCCACCACCTGTTCCCGCTGGTGTATTTCCAGCAGCAGGCACCGGCATCGGTGCTGGAACACTGGGACATCCGGGTGGGCCGCCAGCCCTGTGAGAGCTTTATGCTGCGGGCCGGGGACCTCGAAATCCGGGCCGAGGATGTCCAGATGTGGGTGGAACCCACCGGCCATCAGCAGATAAACCTGGTTCTTTCCTGCGAGAAGCTGAAGGGCCTTCTGCAGGAGGACGCCGACCGGGTGTGGTGGGCCCTCTCGATGCTGGTGGATCAAACCATCGGAGAAGTGGCCGCCATCGCCTTGATTGCCGGTCTGAATGTTGATCCAGAGCCCAAGGACGAACCGGCCAGGCTCCTTTCCGAACTGCCCCAGCTGCTGAAAAGTATGGGCTACACCCTCTGGCGGGAGGGCAGCGACTATCTGGAAAACAGTTATCTCGCCTATGAGCTGGAACCGGTGCAGGACCCCGATGCCGACTGGCGGCTGGATGTCTACACCGGCACCTGCCGGCTGCCGGTGCTCATCAACGACTATCTGAGCGCCCGCAGTGATGTGATGGACGAATACCACCGGGACGGCATCGCGGCAGGGTTCCTCTGCTATCCCCTGTCCGGTTTTGCCGGCGAGGACCGGGACAAGGCCATACTGGATTTCCGGGATAACCTGCGGGATTCTATCCTGCGGGAGGCAGGAGAGGAAGCGGTCACCTTCCTGGGCGGGGCTGACGGCCTGTACCACGGCTATCTGGATTTCATCGCCTGGGATCTGCCCGCTGTGCTGACAGCGGCACAGGCATTCTTTGCAGAAAGCGGCCTGCCCTATGCCCATTTCCACACCTTCCGGCGGGATGTGGGGGGCGTGCCTCTGCTGGACGAGGAAGAACCGGAGCCGGAGATCCATGAGGACACCGGGTCTCTCCTCTCGGCGAAGGATATCCAAACCCTGGCATCCTTTGACGATGGAGTTTCCGGCTACTTCTGGAAAATGCTCCACTGGCTGGAAGATTTCGTCAAAAACGGCGTGGAAGAAAGAAAGTTCAGCGAAAAGCAGGCCCGTCAGGATTTGCAGATCGCCCTTTGGTATGCCTTCGCCTGCAACAACATTGACGACTATATCCACTACTATCAAGCGGCAGAGTGGATGAAGGATTCGGAGCAGAACGCCGCAGGCTGCGCCACCTGGTACTACCGCTATTCGGTGGCCCTGATGTACTGCGGCCGGCTGGAAGAAGCCCGGGACTATGCAGAAAAAGGCGCCCGGGAGGAGCCGGACTATCCCTGGATCTGGCTGCAGGCAGGCAAGTTGCGGGCACATTTTGGAGATAAAGCAGGTGCGCTGGACGCCGTCAGGCAGGGATTGGAGCTGGAGCCGGAAGATTACGAGTTCCTGACCTTGCGGCAGGAGATCCAAGCCGGAGCCACCCTGGAACAGATGGAATATCATTGGATTAACCCCGATGCTGACCAGACCCTCCAGCAGGGGCTGGACAAGGATGCGGATGACAAACAGCGTTCTATTGCCTGCATTCGGGTGGACGAAGCGGGGCTCGACGCCTTTTACCAGCTGTTCCACCCGGAACAACATGATTACCAGAAAAACGCCCCCTGCTGCGACCTTCACTACCCGGTGCAGGGGCACCCGGTGCAAATCTCTTTCCGGATGAACGAAGCCGGGCTCTCCAAGATGGGAACCGACTGGCTGGGGCAGTTGAAAGAGCAGCTGGACAGCGGGGAATGGCTGACCCACACACCCGAAGGGGAGCCGGAAGGAACTCTGGCTGCAGTGTTTGTGGAGCAGAACCACCGAATCAGCCTTGTCTACCAGCAGCCGGGAGACAACGCCTATTTTGAGCTTTTCCTGAACCCGGACGGCACAAAGTCGGACGCCATCTGGTCCTCAAGGAAAAGCAGTGCGCCGGAGGTTTATTCAGAGGATGAGATGTCTGCGATCGAGCAGCACATCGGCAAGGCCTTTGGCCCGGTGGAGATGGTCTTTCACGAGCTGGTCTCCCCTGACATCCATGTGGACATCTGCATGGTGCCGCCCTCTGAGAAGCGGGACTATTACACCCTGGTGACCATGGGTATGGGCGCTCACCGGATGAATGTGCCGGCGGAGCTGGCGGAATACAAACTGGAGCGGGCCGAGCTGGCCATCGCCCTGCCGCCGGACTGGAAACTGGATCAGGACTCTTTGAAGGATGAGCGGTGGTACTGGCCCATCGGCCTTTTGAAAGTGCTGGCCCGTCTGCCCATTGCGGAGGATACCTGGCTGGGCTTTGGCCACACCATGGACAAGCAGTCCCCCTTTGCAGAGGGCACAGAACTCTGTGCCGCCATCCTCGTCGGCCCACAGGATGTGGTCTTGGAAGGCGGCGAGATCTGCGTTTTGCCCGGCGGCGAAGAGGTCAACTTCTACCAGGTAATCCCCCTCTACCGGGACGAAATGGAGTACAAGCTGGCCCACGATGCAGACGCCCTGCTGGACAAGATGGCGGGCGTCAGCTTTGTGGTGGACCCGAGCCGCCGGGATGTCCTCGCCAAAGATACCCTTTGCAACTAAATCAAGGGCAGGTTCCTGCCCTGCCGGCTGAGCCGGGCGCTCATCTCACTTTCACCATCCAGCATTTAAAGATCCAAGCTTTGTAGGTGCAATTATAACAGGGTGATTTTATTTTAATCGTTATCAGCAAAAGGCTGGCAGCCTGTGCTTTTAGGCACAAACTGTCAGCCTTTCTTTGTCGTTTCTGCTGCCCTGCAGGGGCAACCTTGTTGTCAGGAAAGCAGAGCGGAACTGCCCCACGCAGCTGCCGTCTGCTGCACAAAGGTATAACACACGAGACTTTGGATCCAAAGTCTCGTGTCGCGAACCCCCAGTGCGGTTCCTTTGGATTCTTCCGGCATGATGGGATCTCCCGTCGGATTCCGATTTGCAGTCACCGCCCGGGAACCATCATGCATTCAGGATTGCCTGTGCCGTGGGATCATTGGCATCCAGCACAACCACTCTGCGGTTTTTCACTGCCTCCGACTCCACAAAGTTTCCCTTGCTGTCCCGGTCCTGCCCCCGGGGGAACGGGTCCGCCGCATAGCCCAGACCAACCGTCAACAGCTGATCTGCCGGCACGTCATAGGCGCTGACCAGCAGATTCTTGACCGCCTCCGCCCGCTGGCTGGACAGCCGGACACAGGACTCCTGTTCACCGTCGGTGGCGGTGGTTCCCGCCAGCAGGATGGGGTGGTCGGGATGGGCCAGGATCACTTCGGCCACCGGCGCCAGCGCTGCCTTGGCGGCCTCCTCATCCACGAAGATTGCCTTGTTGGACACAAACATGATCTGGGTTTCGTCCAGGGAGAAGGGTTCATCAAACACCAGCTCCTCCACCGTTTCGGTCTCCCGCTGGATTTCGGCGGCAGTGTCCGGCTGGGTGATATGGGAGGAGACCCGGAAAATCAGACTGCCCTTGTTGCCCGCCAACTGCTCGATGGCCCCATAATAAGTGGTCTGCGGAGAGAGCTGCACCTGCCGGACCGTGACCGAGCCGTCATCGTTGGTACCCGACTCCCACACCTGATCGCCCATCTCATTGTACAAGCTGAAGTCGATGGTGCGGTAATACTGCCCCGCCGGGGCCAGCAGGATTTCATAGTCGGTGGCGCTGCCGGTGGTAAAGGCAAACCACTTGCGGGAACCGTTGATTTTTGCCCGTACCATCTGTTCCAGCTGGAACGCCACAGCCCCGCCCTGGGCAGACCCGCCCTCCAGATCCAGAATTCCTGTGCTCTGGGATTGGGCGGCGGACCCGGCCTGCCCTTCCGTGGAAATGCCGGAGGATGCGCTGCCTGTCTCAGACAACGGCGACATACGGAAGGTCACAGTGCCCTTGTGCCCAGGGTCCTGGGCGACCGACACAAAATAGGGGGTCTGGGCAGAGAGCTGCACCTGCCGGACCGTAATCGAGCCGTCATCGTTGGTGCCCGACTCCCACACCAGTTCGCCCAGCCGGTTGTAAATGGCAAAGCCAATGGTTCTGTAGTATTGCCCGCCCGGAGCCAGCCAGACTTCGTAGTCGGTGCCGCTGCCGGTGGTGAAGGCAAACCACCGCCGGGAACCGTTCACCTCCACCTGGACTTTCTTGCCCAGCGGAAAGGTCATGGCTTCCACCTGGGCCGGGCCGCCCTGCAGGGCCACTGTATCCGCCGGCAGGGCCGGAGTATTCTCAGAAGCTGCCGAAGCGTTTTCCTCCTCTGCTTCGGAAGAGGCCGCATTCTCTTCCTCCGAAGAAGCCGCGCTGGAGGCAGGATGGCTTTCAGGTTCGCTTTCGGGCTGGCTTTCGGCTTCCGAAACGGCCGAAGAAGCCGGGGCCGCCGGTCTGCCGGCCGCCGATTGCGCCGGCTCACCTTTGCCGCAGGCAGCCAGCGGCAAAACAAGGGCGGCGGCCAGACACCATGCAAGGATCTTTTTCATTTTGAATTCCTCCTTTTTACCCGGTTTGGAGTTTTTTCTATACTAACACAAATACGCCTGCTGAACAACCACGGCTGCCCGGGCAGACTTCACAAAAAAGTTCATCGTTTTGCATAGAAGCACTTTGCTTCCATGGGCCGAAAGACTAGGCTGCCTCAAGCCGGCAGTGGTTGATCCAGAGATACTCGCCTTTTTCCAGCGTGATGGGGGTTGCTTCCTTTACATAGGTGACGTTATGAGTCTTGTCATACCGGCTGGAATAGAAAATCGTATATTCTCCATAGACGCCCGAACGCTCCAGACTGCTGGGAGATAGGATGTACGTTCCTTCCGGGATATCATAGCCTGCCATCAGTACTGCATCGCCGTCTTCCGGGACGCTGATGACCAGCTCTGCCGGCCATTCTCCCATGGGGATCGCGATGGCCGATTCCAGCCGTAAAAATTCCCCGGTACAGGCAGTGACCACCGTGTTATGGGTGAAAACCTCGCTCATCAGGATGCTGTCATCCTCCATTTTCTCATCGTCGGCCAGCCGCATGGTGCCCATCATTCCCAGGGCCAGGACCATGTACTCCCCTTCCGGCATATCCTGCCCGATCCGGTAAAACCCTTCTTGATAGCAGGTGGCGTCGATGTCATATTTTTCCTTGCCGTTGATGGGTGCAGCCGGTTCCATGGGTTTCTCTTCCGCAGCGCTGGCTGACTCACTCCGGGAATCCGGGGCCGCTTCAACCTTTTCTTTGGAGCCGCAGCCGGCCATCAGGGAAACCGTCAGCAGCAGGCAGAACAGCACAGACAAAGTTTGTTTCATGGTCTCTCTCCTTCCGTTTCAGTTCAGGATATGAACGTCCCGGGTGGACGGCTGGCCCACCGGCATGGAGGCATCGCTGGGCCAATAGGTTTCCTCCGGGTCGATGCTGAAGGTCAAATGCTGGCCGTCGAAGGATTCCAGCCCTTCAGCAAGAGAAACATCGATCAGACGGACTTCCCCGCTTCGTGCCCGGGAGGCAGGGGACGGATCTCCCGTCTCCAACTCCATGACCTGCGGCGTATCCAGCACAATGAGCCGGAATGTCTGGGTGGTGTCGGTCCAGGGTGCGTTGGGGTCCGGGCAGCCCTGGAGGGCGACTACCTCCTGATAGCTGTAGCTGTCCACCGTCCCTGTAAAAACAATCCGGTCCCCGTCCTCCGGAAGCGACGGCGCCGCAGCGCCGGGCTGCGAAGCAGCTGCCTGGGAGGAACTGGTTTCTGTTCCGTTTTCTCCGCCGGAAGTTTCGTCAGAATCGGGCCAGCGGTCCAGTGGGGCGGTGTCGCTTCCATCGTGCCACTGGATTTCCACAAAGGAAAATTCCTCGGGGATCGTATTGGCAAAGCTCCCACCCCAGGCAGTAATAGTGACCAGGTGCTCCCCTTCCAGGGTAATCCGGTCAATGACGGTGGCCCCGGTGCCGCCGCTGACCGAGATGGTGCGCAGCCCCCGTCCATCTGCCATCTGACCCAAGCCGCCCCGATAACCGCCGATCTCTGCCACCCCTTCGGTCAGGCTCTCGGGCGGTTCCAGGACCGTTCCGCTTTCCGGGTCATACTGGAAGACCCGGATGAACCACAGATATTCTTCGGTTTCCTGGGAGAGCAGCAAGGTGGGCACCGGGTCTTCCGGCTCCAGCTGCACCAGGGCATACTGATAGCGCCCGGTGGGGGTTACAGAATCCTGGGTATAGGTGTAGCTATCCGCCTGAGAGAGAATCGTTTTGTACGCTTCCAGTGCCTGCTCCACCGGGTCTTTTGCTGCCTCGGTAACCAAAGGGGCTGAACCTGCCGCAGTATCCTGAACGATGGAAGATACCCCAGCCATCGAAGCAGGCTGCGGCACTTCCCCCCGGGCCAAATGGCTGAACCCATACGCCCCCAGGCCAACGCCAGCGGCGGCAGCCAGTGCAATTACCCCCAGTTTGACTGCTCCCAAACCGGCTTTGACTGCCGCACCACTTCCGGCTGTTTTGGCCCCGGTGGTGCCGGATGCTGCGGTGCGGGCCGCCGCAGCATCTGCCCCGGCAGTGGTTTTTGCCAGGATCTGGCGGAGCAAATCCCTGTTGGGAAGAACATTCCCGTCCTCCTGGCAGCGCAGCAGCCAGAGCAGGAAGGGAATCGGAGCAAGACCATAGAGCCTGGTACCCTTCTTCTCCAATGCCAAAACCTTTGTCTCGATCTTTCGCCGGCCGTAAAAAAGCCGGCTTTTGACGGCGCTCTCTGAGAGACCCAGCGCCAGAGCAATCTGTTTGACAGACAACTTCTCATAATAAAACATCTCGATGACAACTCTTTGGTCTTCCGGCAGGCCGTCCAGAATTTTCCGGATCAGGCGGGCGGTTTCCTCCCGGTCCAAAACCTTCTCCGGCCAGTTTCCATCATTGACATCCATGATCTGTTCTTCCGCCGGGCTTTCCCATTCGGTTTTCTTTTCGCTCCTCAGATCCGCAAAGAAAGCCGGATGTTTCTTTTTCAGCCAGTCTTTCGCTGTATTTCGGGCGATCTGCTGTATCCAGGGTAGAAATTTTTCCGTGCCTTCAAACTGGTTCAGATGCTTGAATGCTTTGATGTAGCTGTCCTGCAGCAGATCCAGAGTCTCCTGCTCATCCTTGACCATAACCCGAATCGTGCAATAGACCCTGCTGTAGGTCATTTCGTACAGCTGTTCCATGGCTTGTTGATCGCCGCTCTTTGCCTTTAAAACCAGCTCCGGGATATTGTAATCGGATTGATCCATTTTTCCTGTTGCCTCCTTTTACGGACTGAAAACCTCGTTGGCCGTTCTGATGATTTCATTCGGACCATTCCTCCTATCTATAGAACGACCAGGTGTGCCGGCAGGTTGTAAGAATTTTTGAATCCATTATTTTTCACAATAAATCCATCTTTTTGTGCAATTATAACAAATTGCGCTCTGCAGCGCAATCCATTCAAACCATGCTTTGGAGCAGTTTTTTCACTGCCAACTGCAGCAGGGTTGATTTGCCGGTGCACCCGGGGCCTGCGCAAATAAAAAAGTGAGGGTCAGAGATTCATGGGTGAAAGAGTATCAGCGTCCATCACATCATGGGTATCAGATGGTTTGCGCTTCAAATGTCATGTGATGAATGCAAAACTTGAACGGGCGCTCAGTGGTTTTCTTTCCAGCCACTTGCCCGGCTGTGCGGCTTTGGTCCTGCCATAAAAAGCCGCCGCACCTGGGAAATCACCCCGGTACGGCGGCTCTGTTTATGATTCGCTGGCTTCCCGCACCAGCTCCCAGACAAAAGCAGCATCATCCTGTTTGGCGAGAGGCGCCATCAGGCCCAGATGGGCCAGCTCGTCCCCGCCATAGAGCTGCCCCGAGGCAGCGTCCCGGTAGAGTGCGCCTTGTTCCAGGAAAGACAGCTTCACCGAGGTGTGACAATAGAGCGGGTCATACCGGGTCTGGAACACCTGCACCAGGCACCGGCTGCCGTCTTCGGCCAGGGCGGCCCATCCGGCATAGGGCCCCGGCAGCTCCAGGGTGAAAAACCGGCTGGACTGCACCCAGCGGCGCTCGGCTTTCCGCTGGGCAATTTGCCGGGCGATTTCCTGGCGCTCCGGTTGGGTGAGGAGGGTCAAATCCAGCTCATAGCCGAGATTGAACAGCCGGGCCGCCTGCCAGCGGGTATCCAGCGGGGTGGTGCGGCCGGTCTGGTGATTGGGGGTGATGCTGATATGGGCCCCCATGGCCACCGGCGGATACAGCAGGCTGTACCCCGCCTGGATGGCCAGCCGGTCGTGGCCGTCGGTGTTGTCGCTGGTCCAGTTCTGGCCCACATAATAGAGCATCCCCGGGTCAAACCGGGCCCCGCCGCTGGAACACCCCTCAATCAGCAGCCGCGGATAGACGGTGGTGATCCGGTCCAGCAGCCGGTACAGCCCCAGCACATAGCGGTGGGCGGTCTCCCCTTGCCGGGCCCCGGGGGCCATGGAACAGAAATCGGTGAGGGGCCGGTTCATATCCCACTTGATGTAGTCGATGCCGCATTTCTGAAGGTAGCTGTCCAGCACACCGAAGAGGTAGTCTACCACCTCGGGCCGGGACAGATCCAGCAGGTATTCGTGGCGGCCCTGGGTCATGGGATAGCCCGGGGTCTGCAGGACCCAGTCGGGATGGGTCTGGAACAGTTCGCTGTCGGGGGTCACCGCCTCCGGCTCGAACCACAGGCCAAACTTCATCCCCTTGCTGTGGATGATCCGGGCCGCCGCCGGGATGCCGCCGGGCAGTTTGCGGAGGTTGCACCGCCAGTCTCCCATGGAATCACGGCTGGAATTGCCCTTGCGGAACCAGCCGTCATCCAGCACAAAGAGCTCCACCCCCAGCTGCCGGGCCAGCTCGGCCTGGCGCTCGATTTTGGAGAGGGTAACATCGTAGTACATGGACTCCCAGGAGTTCAGCAGCACCGGCCGCTCCACCCCGGCGAACCGGGGCGGCATCAGGTGGTGGAGGTAGAGGGTGTGGAAGCTCTGCCGCAGGCCGTTGAGGCCGCCGGCGGTGCAGTTGAGGATGGCCTCGGGGGTGGTGAACTTCTCCCCCGGCTCCAGCTGCCAGGCAAAGCCATCGGGGTGAATCCCGATCTGGGCCCGGACCATCCTGAACTGGTCCAGCTCCGCCTGGGCCAGGAAGTTCCCGCTGTAGACCAGGTGAAAGCCGATGACAAGGCCCCGGTCAGCGGCGGCGGCGGGGGCAGCCAGGGCAAAGAAGGGCTGGTGCTGGGGGCTGCTGGAACCCCGGACACTCTCAATCCGCTGGACGCCGTGATGGAGCGGAAACCGCTGCAGGTTGGCCTCTTTGGCGTGGGTGCCGTAGAGGATCAGCATCTGCCAGGGCTGGGCGGGCAGTTCCAGGGAGGCACTTTGGAAATTGCGGAGGATCAGGGGGCGGTGGCCGGTATTCTCGGCCACTTGGTGCCGGGCCACAATCCCCAGCCCGGCAAACAGGGTGTAATAGAGCCGCACCGTCAGGCCGGCGGCGGAGTCGGCCAGGGTGACTTCCAGGGTGGCAGTTTCACCGGGGGCGCCAAAGGTGGCGGGCAGGCCTTCCAGGGCGGGTTTCCGATCCAGCGCCCGCCAGGACACAAAGTCCAGCTGGGTGTGGCAAACGCCGCCGGCCTCCACTTCGATGGCGGGAATCCGGAAATCCCCCCGGCTGCGGGCAGGATACTCAAAGGGAAAGTCGTCAAAGGAAACATTGGGGACGGTGCAGTCATCGTGGCAGGTGTTGTAGCCGCGCTTGTAATAGACCGGCTGGCCGCCGCCATGCCAGCTGCGGAGGGCGGGGCCAAAATACCGGTGGATCAGGTACCGGCCATCCACCACCTGGATGATATAACTGATGATGCCGTTGGTGAGATGGGCAGCATGAAGGGCGTCGTCAAAGAAAATCTGCGGGGTCTGCATGATACAACCTCCTGAACAGGCAAAGGCGGCCCGCGCCGCCGGGACATTGCACCGGCCCGGCGCTGCCGCCTCTGCCTGGAAAAATGAATGAAGGAAAACGCGTGTTACTGCTGCTGTTCCATCTTGGTGTTGAAGCCGAACAGCCAGGTGAGGCCAAAAGCCACACCAAAGGAAATCAGGTTGACGATGATGTACCAGGGCAGCTGCTCATTCAGATAGAGCAGGGTGCCGGGGATGCCGGTGATGGACATGCCGGTGGCCCGCAGGCCAATGATGGAGGCCAGGAAACCACCCACGCCGCCGGCGATCAGGGCCATGATGTAGGGCTTGACGAACTTCAGGTTGACGCCGAAGACGGCGGGCTCGGTGATGCCCAGCAGGGCGCTGAGGCAGGAGGGATAAGCCACCTGCTTGGTCTTGTTGGAAGCGGCCTTGATGGCCACAGCCAGGACAGCGCCGGCCTGGGCCACGTTGCCGCAGGTGCCGATGGGGTTCAGATAGTTCCAGCCGTCCTGGGCCAGCATGCTGATCTCCAGGAAGTTGAGGATATGGTGGATGCCGAAGATGCCCAGCAGCTGGCCGAAGCAGCCGTACAGGAAGCCGCCGATGCCAAAGGGCAGGAAGATGACATTCTCCACCACCACCAGGATCACCTGCTCCACTGCGTGGAGGATGGGTCCGATGGCAAACAGGGCGATGACGATGCCGAACAGCATGGTCAGGAAGGGAGTGACGATCAGGTCAACGGCATCGGGGACGTGCTTGCGGAGCCACTGTTCAAACTTGGAGGCCAGGATGCCGGTGGCGAAGGCGGGCAGCACCGAGCCCTGATAGCCCGACACCGACAGGAAACCGAAGAAAGTCAGGGGTTCGGCAGCGCCGGAGCCCACATCGTAGGCGCTGGGAAGGCTGGGGTTCACCAACATCAGGCCCAGGACGATGCCGATCACCGGGCTGCCGCCGAAGTTGCGGAAGGTGGACCAGCAGACCAGAGCGGGCAGGAAGGAAAAGGCAGTGTCGGTGAGGATCTGGGTGAAGGTCAGCAGTTCGGCGGGGACGTCGGAGGCAGTGAGCCCGAAGACATTCAGGACTGCCTCCTGGGTCAGCAGGCCCCGCAGGCCCATGAACAGGCCGGTGGCCACCAGCACCGGGATGATGGGAACGAACACGTCCGAGAACATCCGCACCGCCCGCTGGAAGGCGTTGCCGTAGACCGGCTTCTGCTGGGGCTGGTCGGCGGCGGGTTCTGCTGCATCGGCGTGGCCCACCAGCTTGACCGCTTCATCATAGATGCGGTTCACCAGGCCGGTGCCCAGGATAATCTGGTACTGGCCTGCGTTGAAAAACGAGCCTTTCACGTTGTCCAGGGCTTCCACCGCCTTGGTGTCGATCTTTTCCTTGTCGGTGACGATGAGCCGCAGGCGGGTGGCGCAGTGGCGGACTGAGACGATGTTGCCTTTGCCGCCCACCTTGTCGATGATGGCGGCGGCCAGTTCTTTGTCGGACATGATGGTTCCTCCTTTGTAAAATCAGATGCAGTGGATGGGGCGCAGGGTGATGCCGCAGCCGTCCGCGCCCCGGACGTCCAGGCCCAGCGTCTCGCTGGCGGGGTCAATCCGGGCGGAGAGCACCAGGCTTCCCCCGTTGATGAACACTTCCAGACTGGAGCGGTCGCTCCAGAGTTCCAGCCGGTTCAGCTGGTCCAGAGGGCAGGTTTTGGTTTCCGGCCGGCCGGTGAGCCAGGCGGTCCGGGTCAAAGTGAGGGTCTTTGCCGCCGGATCAAAAGCCACCGCCGCCTCCCCGCCATGGAGGGCCAGGGAGAAGGGCCTATCCCCCGGCAGCCCCTCGATACCCAGCCAGAAGGTCCGGCTGGCCAATGCTTCGGGCTGGATGGGATCGCCCAGCAGGCTGTAGAGCTCTTCGGGGGGCGCCTGCCAGAGGCGGCCCTCCCGCCAGTGAAGCACCCTCGGCATGGTCAGGCAGTGGACCGAGGGCTCCCCCGCCGAAAAGGCGGCCTCTTCCGCTTCCTCCATCCGGGACATCCAGGCGAAAAGAATCCGCCGCCCTTTGCCGTCGGTGAAGGTCTGGGGGGAGTAAAAGTCGAAGCCTCCGTCGGTGACGGTGAGGCCCTGGTCCAGGTCGGCGTCCTCCGGGGAGAGAAGGCCGGTTTCAGGGTCAAAGTCCACCGGCTTGTAGGCCGAATAGCTGGACAGGCAGGCGTCTGTCTCGTTGTTCCGGGCCTGGGGGCAGTAGAGCAGCACGTACTGCCCATCCAGCAAAAACAAATCCGGACATTCGACCATCTCATACTGCTGGCTGTAAGCCAGAGGGTGGAGATAGTCCCAGGTTTGTCCGTCCCGGCTGCGGGCCAGGGCCAAAGCCCCCCGGCCATTCGACCGCTGGGCGCCGATCACCATGTAATAGAGGCCGTTTTCCGCCTGGAATACATCCGGGTCCCGGAAATGGGGGGTGTAGCCCTCCGGTGTTTCCAGCACCGGGCCCAGCTTCAGGTAGTGGCGGCCGTCCTCGGTGACGGCCAGGCACTGGCGGCTGGTGCGGCAGCCATTTTCCTTGTGGTTGCCGGTGTAGTAGAGGCAGAGTTTGCCGCCGATTTCCATCCCGCTGCCCGAATATACCCCGTTTTGGTCGTAGGTCTGGTCGGGCACCAGGGCACTGCCCTGGAACTGCCAGTGAACCAGATCTTCTGAGGAAAAGCTCCCCCACTCTTTATAGGAGTGGTTCTTTTCAAACTTGTTCCACTGAAAGTAAACATAGTAGCTGCCGCGGTACCACACCAGGCCGTTGGGGTCATTGAGAAGGCCGGCGGGGGGCTCCAGATGGAATCCCTGACGGCGTGTTTTTGCCATGGACCCTCATTCCTCCTCTCGGGTTGTTTTTGTTGTCTGCGCTTATTATTTAACACGGAAACCGGCCCTTTTTACATGGCAATAACAAAAGAAGATATGGAAAAAACAAACTTTTTCTGGTATACTGGTTCCATGGAAAAGATGCGTGAGTACAAAGAGACGAAGCACAGCATCGTCTTCAAAGCCCATTCCGACCTGGCCTTTTACAGCGCCGGGCAGGAGTGGTGCGCCCCGGGGCAGCACTACGGCCCCAAGTTCCGGACCTACCAGATGATCCATTTTGTCCTCAGCGGCAAAGGCCGGCTGGAAGTGGCGGGCCAAACCTTCCATTTGGGAGCCGGGGACGCCTTTCTGGTGCCCGCCGAGACGGTGACCTATTACGAGGCGGACCAGGAGGACCCCTGGCACTACACCTGGATCAACTTTTTGGGGATCACCTCCCGGCAGTACCTGCTGGAGCTGATGGAGCAGGCCGAGGAAACCTATGTCCTGCGAGGGCTGCCGGTGGAGAAATACTACGCCACCATCCAGGAGGTGCTCCCCCTGAACACTGCCTCGGTGAGCGATTACCTGCTGGCCAACAGCATGACTTTGTACATCCTGTCCCAGCTGTTCTACGACACCGGCCGGGACCAGGACACCGCCCGCCGGGGCTCCATCGCCGAGGAAGTCAAGCTCTACCTGGACGTCAACTACTATGAACCCCTTCAGATCCGGCAGGTGGCCCGGCAGTTCGGGGTCCATCCCAACTACCTGACCCGGGTATTCCGGGAATCCTACGGCGTGGGACCCAAGGGATACCTCACCGACCTGAAACTGAAAAAGGCCGAGGCCATGCTGGCCTCCACCGACTATGCGGTGGCGGTGGTGGCAAGCTCTCTGGGGTTTGAAGATGCCTTTGCCTTTTCCCGGCTGTTCAAAAAGCGGGTGGGATGCTCCCCCAGTGCCTTCCGCAGCCGCCAGGCCGGCGCCAAAGAAACCCTCCCCCATCCATAAAAACAGCCCGGCGGTTCCTTGTGGAGCCTGCCGGGCTTTCTGCTGTTGGGACGCCAGATGTAAATATTGACATTACACATCCGCTGTGGTATACTGCCCGATGTTGTAACATTTAATTTTACATCTGTGCAAAAAGGAGGACTTGCCATGAAGGCAGTTCAGATCGACCGATATGCAAAAGAGATTCGCCCGGTGGTGCGGGAGATTCCGACGCCGGACATCGGCTCCACCGAGGTGCTGGTAAAGGTAAAAGCTGCGGCGGTCAACCCGCTGGAGCTGCTGATTTTAACCGGCAGCGTGAAGCTGATCCAGGATTACCCCATGCCTCTCACCCTGGGCAACGAGTGCGCAGGGGTGGTGGAGCAGGTGGGCAGCCGGGTCATCGGCTTTAAAAAGGGCGACAAGGTCTATACCCGGCTGCCTTTGGCCAAAATCGGCGCCTTCGCCGAATATGTGGCGGTGGACCAGAACGCCCTGGCCCCCATGCCCCAAGGATACGACTTCACCACCGCTGCGGCCATCCCCCTCACCGGCCTCACCGCCTGGCAGGGCATCACCGAGGAGCTGGAGGCCAAACCCGGCAGCACCCTGCTGATTCCCGGCGGGTCGGGCAGTTTTGGACAGATGGCGGTGCCCATCGCCAAAGCTTTGGGACTGCGGGTAATCGTCACCGGCAACAGCCGGGCCCGGGAGTCCATCCTGGCTGCCGGGGCCGAGCGGTATCTGGACTACCAAAAGGAAAACTACTGGGAGGTTCTCTCGGGGGTGGACTACGTCATCGACGCTCTGGGGCCCGGGGAGTTCCAGCGGGAACTGTCGGTGCTCAAGCCGGGCGGGCGGGTGCTGAGCCTGCGCACCGGCCCCAACAAAACCTTTGCGTTGAAGAACCATTTCGGCGCCGCCAAGCGGCTGCTGTTCACAGCGGCGGGGGCCAAATACGACCGGGCCGCCCGCAGACAGGGCAAGGAATACCGGTTTATCTTTGTCCATGCCGGCGGGGCCCAGCTGCGAAAGATTACCCGCATCGTGGAGCAAAACCACATTGTCCCCGCCACCGATCCTCGCACCTTTACCCTGGATACCGCTGGCCAGGCTCTGGAGCTGGTGCAAAAGGGTCCCACCAGCGGCAAAGTGCTGATTACCTTCTGAAATTGTGGACCGGTTCCAGCTGGTGATCAACACGGCGCCGAAGCCATCAACACCTATTCCGAGCTTGTAGATCCGGTGGATCAGAGGAACCGGCTGATGGAGCAGGCAAGGCCGAAAGCCGCAGGCGACGACGAAGCCATGGTCATGGATGATGACTACATTCGGGCGATGGAATACGGGATGCCGCCCATCTCAGGCTGGGGCATGGGAGTCGACCGGATGCTTCAGGTGCTGCTGGACGAGAAGAATATCCGGGATCTGATTCTGTCCCCCCTGATGCGGCCGTCAAAATCCTGAACGGGCAGCCATGAACCGGGAACGCAAAGGGGCCCGGCCTGAAAAAGGCGCGCCCCAGGCACACAAGGCCGACTGTCCCTTGCTGCGCTGGGTGATGGCGATGTCAAAATGCAGATTGGGCAAAACACTCGCCTCCCTCCGTGATTTAGCCAAAAAGAAAAGCAAGAAACCATCTCTGATTTCTTGCCTGGTGGTTCCGCTGGTGGGCGGTAGGTATTCAGTTTTGAAAGTTTAGATTATGCTGATCAAAAGATGGTCTAAGAATAGTTTTTATTAAAGGTTATTTCCGATATTTTTTAGGATTCATCTTCGGCATTATGATTGATAATATAACCATTACCGCTACTATTCCGAGTCCGATACATAAAATAACATCATTATGATTAAAGCTGCCGTACAACAATAGGAACGCACCTATTCCGCAAAAAACAACACATCTTCCAAACAAATGGCACATTGCTTCTTCATTGTAGGTTTTCTTTTCTTCTTTTCTCATGGTATTCCAGCCAGCAAGAAACCATGTACCTTTTTGGTTATAAATGTTCACGCCCCATATTACTGCTCCCAAAGAAATAATAAGAGTAAGTAGTATTTCAAATGCGCTCATAACCCGGCTCCTTTGTTAGAACAATCTTTGTAAAAAATAGAATTTTCTCTTGATATTATTATACTATAACCGGCTCCATTTTGGAATAGATAACTTTTATTAAACTTGCTGACCAAGAACAGCTCGCACCGCAAGGTGTTCTCTGGCGGCAAGTCTGCAAGGAAGCTGGCACACTTTAAATGTCGCCTGCATTTTTACGAATCCGGCCGCAGACCGCCCCAAAGGCAATCACCAGCGGCAGCAGGAACAACACGCCCCCAAAGAGCTTCTGGGCCTGATCGGCTTCCGGCAGTCGGGAAAGCAGGATGGACAGCGGGTAATGGTCTTTTTGCTGCAAAAAGATCATGGGCTGCTCCAGCAAATTCCAGCTTTCCGCCCCGGACAGCAGGGCCGCCGCCGCCAGATAGGGGGCCATCAGGGGCAGATAAATCCGGCGCGAAAAGGTCATCCCGGCCGCGCCGTCGCAGGCGGCTGCATCAAAGATTTCCTGGTCCACACGGCTGGTGCCGAACCAGAACAGCAGCACCATCCAGGGCTGAAAGGCAGTCACCACCAGCAGACCGGCCAGGGTGTCCAGCAATCCCATCTTCTGCAGAATGAGATATTGGGGCAGCATCAAAGCCTGCTGCGGCAGAAGCATCAGCAAACCGCAGAGGACAAGGCAGATCTTCCGGGTGCCTTTGGAAGCGTACCGCTCCAAAGCATAGCCGGCAGGCAGCGCCACAGCAATCTGAATCACTGCGCCGGCGAGAGCCAGAACCAGCGTATTTCCATATCCCCGCAAATAGTCGCAAGACAGCACCGCACCCCAGAGGGAATCCAGCGGCTCCCCTGCCAGGGGCAGGATCAGCAGCAGGCAGGGCATCAGGAAGCCTGCCGCCAGAAGCATCCGAACCCAGTATCCCGGTTTATACTTTGTTTTCATGACGGCTCCTCCTTTGCGCTGTGCGCCGCAGGGCCAGCAGCAGGATCCCTGCCCCAAACACGGCCAGCACCACCACAATGGATGCGGCTTCCAGACGGGCATAGTTCATGTTGGAGAAATTGTTCTGCAGAAAATGCTGCAGGCTGTACAGCTGCTCGTGGGGGTGTTCCCCGCCGATCAGATAGGCTTCCCGGAAGCAGCGGTATCCATTGAAAATCACCAGCACCGTGGAGAGAACCATCCCCTGCCGGATGAGTGGCAGCCGCACCCGAAACAGGCACTGCCAGAACCCGGCTCCGTCCAGTTTGGCGGCATCCAGGATTTCTCCCGGAATGGATTCCAGGAAGGCCGCGCAGATCAGAACCGTATAGCCCAACGTTTTCCATAAGACAATCCCCAGCCAAACCAAAGCCGACTCTTCATGAAAAGTCCAGGTATCTTCCCAGCCCAGCAGGCTGGCTCCTTCGGTGGCCAGCATCACCACACAGGCCGCCGGCAGGATACCCGGAAAAAAGAAGGCCAGCCGCAACCGCGGCCCGGCTGCTTCCACGCAAAAAACTGCCAGCAGGACTCCCAGCACCCAGTTCAGGGGTATGGCAATGCACCACAGCCGCAGCAAATTTTTGACCGCAAGGTCAAAAGCATAGTTGGTGAACAGGTCGGTATAGTTGTCCAGCCCCACAAAGTTTGTGCTCATCCCTGCAAACAGGCTCTTATAAAAAGCCAGCGCCAGCGGCACCAGGTAACCTGCCCCCAGGGCCAATAAGGCAGGCAAGGCCAGCAGCCATTCCAGATGTTTTTGTTTCTTCATGGCGGCTTTCCTCATTCATCCAGGTACAGACGCAGCTTGGGGGTCAAAATCTCAATCAATTCATCCAGGGTGAGTTCATCGTTCCAATAGCACACCAGCAAATCTCCCAGAACGTTTTTTCCCTCCTGGGTCTTCCCCAAATCCATGCCGTTGTACCAAACTGTTTGGTAATGCGCTGCCGTCACCTGATCGCAGATAAAGGCCAGCTGATCCACGCGGGCCTGTCCAAGCTGGACACCGTATCCCCGCTCCCGTTCCTGGATATCTTCATCGGTGAGTTTTTCCCGGGAAGCATCGTATACGCTGAATTGATACTGTGCTTCCAGGCAAGCCTGAAGGCATCCCCGGCGTATCGGTATCTGGTCGTGGTCTGCATAAGCTGCGGCAGACTGACATTCTTCGCTGACCAGATAGAGCAGCAAATCTTCCACCTCATCCGGGTGCTGTGTGTTCCGGTTTCCCATGGCATAGCTGCCGATGTGGGCTGTTACCGTGCCTTCTTCATTGGGAACCGGCAGTACGGTAATCTCGATCCCAAGCGCTTCGCACCGGCGCAGCAGATTCATGCTTATGTCGGTTTCATACAGAACTGCAAAGGGCGTACCTGCTTCAAACTGCTGTAAAACCTGATCCTGACGATTGTCAAACGGAACCCCCTGAGCCTCCCATGAGATGCTCCCGGTGCGGAATATCTTATCCAGTTCCAGCGCTCTGTGGTAAGCATTCGATCCAATATTCACGGTATGTTCCTGGTAATCCACGATGGGCTGTGCAAGGATATCCGTCATCCGAAAAGCAGTATTGACCAGGATGGGCTGTTCTTGATGAATGCGCAGCAGCTCGGACAGCATTCCATCAAAACTGCGGGATGCCCGCTGCAAGTTGAAGCTGCTGGCATTCAGCACATCTGCTGCACTAACCATCAGCGGAACAGAGAAACCAAGAGGCAGAATATATTGCTTTCCCTCCCACTGGCCTGCATCCAGCACGGCAGCATAAAAATCCTCCTCCCGGGAGAGGCCCTGTTTCTCCATGGCTTCGGTCAGATCCAGAAAGGTCCCGTTTACCATGGCTTTCTCAATATCCGGGAAGAGATTGATTTCTGTGGTGCGGTAACCCTCCATGATAAAAAGATCCGGCCCGCCGCCTGAAAGGATCTCGGCGTTGAGCTGGCTGATCATGGCCTCCCGTTCTTCCATGTAATTCACCCCTTTGGGTGAAATAAATTCCAGCGTGAGATTGGGATGCGCTTCCTGGTAATCCATCAGAGCCTCATAGATCGGGTAATGAACCGTTGGATCGGCATACTGTGCCGCCAGGTAAACCTGCAGCGTGACCGGTTCGGACGCTTCCGATGCTGCCGGCTCTCCTGACGCTTCACTTTGCGTCTGCTCTCCCCCGCCCGAACAGGCGGCACAGCCAACAGCCATTAGAACAGCTGCGCAAAGGGCAGCTGCTTTTTTCATGATGTCTTTCATTTTTCCCCCAACGCTTGTTCTTCCTTTGCATCCAATTTAAGCTGCCTTACAGCTTTGTCTTATTATAACAAATAGGGGGATCATTTTCCATAAAATTGCGCTGAACCAGGGATTTTCTGACGCCAAAGGGCAGCCGGTGTCAAGCGGCGCAGGGAAAGCGCAGCTTTTCCTGGATGAACAGAGCCAATCCTTTGCGAAGGTTATCTGCTCAAGACAACACCTATGATATCACACTTCTCCTTGGTCCTATGTATCATCTATTCACAACTGAAGCTCAAGAGCAGGCGTTGTCAGAAGCAATTGGTGTAACGAAAGCAGAAATTCCATGTAACGCCTCTTCACTTTGCCGCAACCGATGGCCATACGCATTTTATAGTGCCTGCGGATAGAGCGGCAAAGTAAAAAGTGACGCCAAGTGCGGTTGGCGTCACTTTTTATGTGCCTTGAGGCGCTGCTGGTATGATGGTCCTTAGGAGCGTTCTGCAATCCCCACGTTCAACATTGGGTTTTGAGATAAATTACCCCGTAAAAATGCTTGCGGAAGTAGCCCCGGGCCGGTTGAATACAGCGGAAATATCATGCCCGTTTTAGCTTCACTAAAAGCCATGTTATACGGGACGAACGGATGACATCCTCCTTTATAAAACCCTGTTGATGAGCGCTTCGCCCTCCCGATATCTCCGCAAGTTTTCGATGACCATCTGTTCCAGCCTGCTGTGGTTTTCCCTACACAGTCCGGAGGCATGCGGGGTCAGGGTCACCTGAGGAAAAGTCCATAGAGGTGAATCCGGCGGGAGCGGTTCTGTCTCAAAAACATCCAGCCCGGCATAACTGAGTTTGCCGCTGCGCAGCGCCTGGATCAAAGCATCTTCATCCACAACGCTTCCTCGGGCAATATTGATGATTGCTGCACCATCTTTCATCCAGCGGATGGTTTCGGCATTCACCATATGGCGGGTCTCAGGATTCAAGTTCACAGCCAGAACCACCGCATCACTTTGACTTGAAATACTTTTTAGTCCGGACGGCCCAAAAAAGAGGCTGTCAAAGTTTTTGATTGGATCACAGGGGGTTCGCTTATACCCTAAAATCCGGCACCCAAAGGCTTTCAGCCGGATGGCAGCCGCCTGGGCAATGGAACCAGTGCCCAGGAAGCCGATGGTCATACTGGTCAGGCAGCTTCGTTCCGGGGTGGACTGATAGATGCAGTGCGCCTTTTGCTGATTGTACAGCCAGGTATTGGTGCTCCAGATCAGGAGTTTGCAGACAATGTCCTCCGCAATCGGGATGGAATACAGCCCCCGGGCGTTGCAAAGCATGATCCCTCTGGCTTTGAGATACGCGATATCTGCGGTATCATAGCCTGCCCTGGCGCAGAGCGCCAGTTTCAGATCCGGCAGCTGATCCAGCAGGGCGGGCACCAGTTCTTTGGGTTCCGCCACCACGATTTCCGCCTGCGGGTCCCAGGTTTCCGAAATCGCATCCTCCGGGAATGCCTTTCGAAGGCCTGCAGTCAGATAGGGCTTTCGGCATATCAGATGCATCAGTCCAAATCCTCCCCATTGGAAAGGATGCACTTTTTATACCAAGCGAAACTGTCTTTTTTCTTTCGCTCAAAGGTGCCCTTGCCCCAGTCGTCACAGTCCACATAAATTACGCCGTACCGCTTGCTCATCTCAATGGAGCCACAGGAAACCAGGTCAATGATGCCCCACATGGTATAGCCAAACAGGTCCACCCCATCTTCCACAATTGCATCCCGCATGCAGCGGATATGATCCCGCAGGTAATCAATCCGGTAGGGATCATGGATGCTGCCGTCGGCTTCCACCTTATCCACAGCGCCCAGGCCGTTCTCTGCAATGAAAAGCGGCTTGTGGTAACGGTCGTACATTTGATTCAGGCTGATCCGCAGGCCCACGGGATCTTTCTGCCAGCCCCATTCGCTGGATTGCAGATAGGGGTTCTTGACTGCCGTAATCAGGTTGGAGTTGGTCATCTCCATGCCTTCCTTGTGGGCGCTGTCAATCGAGGACTGATAGTAGGAATACCCCACCCAGTCCGCTGTGCCCTGCCGCAGGATTTCCTTTTCCTCTTCTGTAACGGTGACATGCAGCCCTTTTTCTTCATAGAAGCGCTCCATATAGCCGGGGATTTCGCCGCGAAGCAGACAGTCCGTGAAGTAATAATTGTCGTGGTCCTCATCCAGCACACACTGCATCACATCTTCAGGGCGGCAGGCGGCCGGGTACATGGTAAACCGGGCAATCATGCAGCCAAACTGTGCATCCGGGTCGATCTCCCGGCCAATTTTGCAGGCCAGGGCGTTGGCCACAATCTGCCGGTGGGCAATCTGATACTTGGACTGTTCCAGCTGATCGCCCTCCACATCGTTCAGCAGGCCGGCACCCATGTAGTGGATGAACAGGATGGCGTTGATCTCATTGAAGGGCAGCCAGTATTTGACCTTGCCTTTGTAACGGGTGACAATGGTGCGAACGTACCGCTCCCAGTACTCCATCATCTTTGGATTCTTCCACCCGCCCTCGTGCTCGATCAGGTACAGGGGCGTGTCATAGTGATTCATGGTCACCATGGGTTCAATCCCGTATTTTGCCAGTTCGTCGAACACCTGGTCGTAAAATTTCAGCCCCTCTTCGTTGGGCTCCAGCTCATTGCCCTTGGGGAAAATGCGGGTCCATGCAATGGACATCCGGAAACTCTTCAGCCCCAGCTCGGCCAGCAGCGCAATGTCTTCCTTGTACCGGTGGTAAAAATCAATGCCATACCGCTTGGGGTACATCCCATACCCTTTTTCCTCGTGTGCCGCTTTCAGAATCTCACTGGTCATGGTCCTCTGTTTTTCCAGCTCGGTCCGCTTGTACTGGGGACGGTAGGGTTTCATGTCGCCAACCGACAGGCCTCTGCCCCCCTCCTGCCAGGCTCCTTCGCACTGGCAGGCAGCTGTCGCGCCGCCCCATAAAAAATCTTTTGGAATGGATTTCATCTTGCCGTTCTCCTTTCACTTTGCCAGCTGGTGTTCTGTGTCTGCATTCAGTATACGAGGTCCCCTCTCAAAAAGCCATTCTTCCTTTTTCCGCTTTGTGCGGAAAAAATATTGACTTTTGGGTTTGTCTTTGTTAGCATGGATTAAGATGGAGGTAAATCGTTTATGTTGACAAATCGTCAAAAATCTATTCTTCTCTACCTGATCAGCCATAACAAGCCGGTCTTTGGCAAAGAAATTGCCGCATCCCTGGGCATCTCCACCAGAACCCTCCACACCGAGATCCGTGCCATCGACGATTCCCTGAAGCAGTGCCAGATCGTCATCCATACTTCCCCCCGTTCCGGCTACTGGATCACCGAATCAGACCGGGCCCGGCTAACTCAAATGGGCCTGGAAAGCAGCGCGCCGGATGGGCTGCCGGCCCTTGCGGAAGAACGGGAAATTTATATCTATTTCCGCCTTCTCACCTGTGACGATTACATCACCATGGATACCCTTGCCAATGAACTCTACACCTCCAAAACCACCATCAGCAAGGATGTTCATTCCATGCCGGATCTGGTTGGCGCCATCGACGGCGTCTCCCTGAAAATTTCGCCAAAAAAGGGGATCCGCCTGCAGGGTGAAGAGCCCTATATACGCAAGCTGATCTCCGGCATTCTACTGTATTACCAGATGCAGTTTATGGAATACCTGCACAAAACCATCAACCATTTTTATCTTCAGCATGGCATGCTGGACAAGCTCTATTACATCCTGGTAAACGCACTGCTGGCCCAAAATCTGGTCATCACAGGGCCCAGTATGCAGCTGCTGACCATGGAGTATTTTCTCTTCTTCCAGCGGAAGCAAAGCCATCATGAGCTGACGTTCAATCTGGATCTGGAATACAAGACCCTTGATCTTCCCTTTGACGAGATGGAGGAACTGTTCGGACTTCCGCTATCCGAGAAAGACCGGATTTGTATGTTTCAGCAGCTCCGTTACAAGCGGTTTCTCCATTCCTCCATCATGCAGGAGTTCCAGAATCAGCAGATGAACGAAATTGCCAACCGCTTTTTTCTCGATCTTCAGAAAACATACGGTTTTGATTTTTCCCACAGCTCTTCGCTCCGGGATCATATTTTCGCCATGCTGACATACCATCACCTTACATTTCGCAAGCGCTCCATGCTGGTGTCGGAAATCCGGCAGAATTACCCCTTTGCCTATGAGGTTGCCTGCCGGATCATTCCCATTGCAGAGGAGGTTTTGGGCTATCACCTGCTGGAAAATGAGGTTTCCCGTCTGGCGGTCCGCCTGGTGGTTGCCATGGACGAAATTCCCCAGCGCAAACGGACTCTGGTCATTGTCGACAGCGCCAGTTATGCCGACCTGCTTCGGTTCAAGCTGCAGCACTATTTTTCCCGGAAAATCGATTTTCTGGGCACGTGTCCCGCTTACCAGCTGGAGAAGCTGCTGAAAACTTCCTCTTATCAGCCCGTCGAGCTGATTCTCGCCACCACGTCCCTGGTTTATTCTCCCGGGATTGATACCCTCCATATTTCTCCTATCCTGAATCAGCAGGACATCAACCTTTTGAACGACTATTTCTTTCGGAACAATCGCTCCTATCGGCAATAAAGGCATTCTGCTCCTGGCATGAATCATCGGCTGCATTTCCCTTTTCTTTGTTGTAAAAAAGAACATACAATCGAGAAAACCAGAATTGGATGCGCCATATGAAAATGGAAATCGCATTGATGCCGCACGCTTTGTGAGGAGGTGCCTGATTACTACACAGAATGTAAAGCTGTAGGCACATCCTATTGTCCTTCGCACAGCATCAGGGCCGCCATAACGCGCTGTTTTTTATGAGCACTGCCGGCAGCTGATCCAAACAACTTCAAGCGAAACAACAAAAAGGGCCTCACGTGACTCGCGGCCTTGAATAACACAGAAATCCGGCGGCTTCTCGTGTAGAGAAGCCGCCGGATCCTGATTTATGACTCAATGGCCCGTTGGAACAGTGCCCAGGTGCTGACAAAATAGCACCCCAGAAGAACCAACAGGATGCATGCGGTCATGCCCAGCTGAACTGCAAGTGCGCCGAATCCGATATAAGCCTGGATCTCTGCCTGCACCGCCGCCAACAGGCAGCCCACAGCGGCTGCGCCTGTCACAACGGCGGTCCCTACCGGCAGGCCGAACCAGAAGCCCAGTTGACGCACCACCAGGCGGCAGATTTCGGTTTCCTCCACCCCCAGTTTCCGCAGCACCGAAAAGCGGTACCGGTATTGCCCGGCGTCCAGAAGTTGCTGCAAAGACAGAACGGTCAGGCAGATGACCATCAGCACCACCGCCCCGTAGAGCAGAGACGCCTGGAGTACAAAGGTACTGGCCCGGGTGCTGTTGACCTGCAGCGTCCGCAGGCGGATGGCATACTCGGTCCCGCCGGGGGCCCGCTCGGGGTAAGAATCTGCAAAGAGCTGTTCCAGGGCCCGGGCAGTCTCGTAGTCCAAAGGCTCGCCAGTCCTGATGTACCGGCACCGCATCACCGGCAGGAGCTGTTCACAGACTGCATCCGGGAACACATACACCACATCGGTATAGCTGTTGTAAAAGGTTTCTCCCATCGGGTCAGTGTAGCAGGGCTGCGCCGCCAGGGCCAGGGTGCCGGCATCGGTATCCACTGCGGGGCGGGCTGCCAGAAAGGCCTCCCGCTCCTCCTCCGTGGCAATGGCCTTCCACTGGGTGGTGAACTCCCCTTCTGCCAGGGTCACCGGCGCAAGGCCCAGCATGGCCCGCAGGGCGTTGTAATCACTGAGGGAGATGGCTGCCGTGGGAAAGTCGTATTTCACCCGGCTGTAAAAGTCCTCCTGCCGGGGCAGATAGAGGGAGAAGGTACAGTCGGCGGTGGTGTCGACCCCGTTTTCATCGAGGAATCGGGTAACTGCGTCATAATCCCCCTGGGGCAGGGCGGATATTTCCCGCACATCGTTGTACCTGGAATAGATTTGGATGTCGTAGACAGCCCGGGCTTCCAGATAGCCGTTGGCCCAGCCCGCCAGCACCGGCGCCGCCGCAAACAAAAATACCGACAGCACCAGCGTGATGCTCACCAGGGCCATGGTCTTGCTGGTGGTGCGGAGCTTGGACACCATTTGTCCGAAGTAAAACAGGTTGGTACCTTGGTAACGGCAATCAGGGCTGTGGTCTTTGCGCCAGGCCAGCAGGGCGCTGGCCAGCCAGATCACCCCGCAGAGCAAAAACAGCAGGTCTGCCAGCAGAAACACCAGCCATTGGTTGACCCATTCTGCCCCGAGGCCCAGCATATACCGCCGCTGGAGCACCGGCAAGCTGACCGCCGACAGGATACAGGGCAGCGCCCCTATGGTCAGCCCCGGCACCAGAACCGGGAAGCGCCATTTCCGGCGGCGGGCCGCCCAAACCGCGGCCCAGACCAGCAGCCCCGCCGGGGCCAGAATGTTGGCCCAGAACATTATCTGCACCGGCAGGGCCAGGCGACTGTCCCCATACTGGGCCAGTAGCCGCACTCCCTGGACTGCACGCGCCGCTGCAAGCACCAGGTACAAGGCGGCCACTCCCTGCATCCAGCGGCTTTTTTGAAGGGGCGTTTCGTTTTCCCGTTGGGCTGAGAGCATCGACAGAATGGGGGTCCGGCGGATGGTGCGGGTATTGAACAGCCCCACCGCCAGAAAGCTCATCAGGAAAAAGCCCGCCGTCCAGAGGACGGTATCCGGGAAGAGGGTCCACACCGGGCGATAGGCCTGGTCGTAACTGGTCAGCAGCAGGGCCGTGACAAACTGGGAGCACACCGCCCCCAGGCCGATCCCCAGCAAAACCGCGATGCCGCCCATCAGAAGGGTCTCGGCGAAAAACAGCCGGGCGATGGTTCGCTGCTCCATTCCCATCACAGCCTCCAGTGCAAATTCCTTCTGGCGGCTGCGAAGCATATAGCGGTTTGCAAAGCGGATCAAAAAAAGCAGCAGGAGGGTTACGCCGCAGATGGCCATTTTCATGCCGTCGCTGAGCATCGAGTAATTATACTCAGCCCCAATGTCCGGCTGATAAAACCGGCTGGAAATGGACAAGAACCCATAAAACAGGGCCGCACAGATGGTCATGGTAAGAATGTAGACCAGATAATCCCGGGCCGAGCGCCGGGCGCTGCGGAGGATCAGTTTAGCGTACATCCTGCCCGCCTCCTCCCAGCATGGCCAGCACCTGGAGAATCTTCTCAAAGAAGGCGGCCCGGGTCTCGCCGCCCCGCCGCAGCTCGGTGAAGATTTCGCCGTCCCGCAAAAATAGAATCCGCCCGGCGTAGCTGGCGGTAAAGGCATCGTGGGTTACCATCAAAATGGTGGCCCCCAGATCCTCATGGATGCCCTCGAAGGTATTCAAAAGCATCTGGGCCGAGTGGCTGTCTAGGGCGCCGGTGGGCTCGTCGGCCAGCAACAGCCGGGGCCCATGAATCAGGGCCCGTGCGCAGGCGCACCGCTGCCGCTGGCCACCCGACACATGGTAGGGATATTTTTCCAGAATCCCCTGAATGTTCAGCTTTTGGGCCATGGCCCGGACCATGGGTTCCACCTGCCGGGGCGGGGTCTTGTTAATGGCCAGCACCAGGGCGATGTTTTCCCCAATGGTCAGGGTATCCAGGAGGTTAAAGTCCTGGAACACAAAGCCCAGCTTTTCCCGGCGGAACCGGGCCAGGTCTTTGGGGCGTATCTCGGTGATATCCTGGCCGTCCAGGTAAATGTGGCCGGCGCTCACCCTGTCAATGGTGGAGATACAGTTCAGCAGAGTAGTCTTGCCCGAGCCCGACGCCCCCATGATCCCCACAAACTCCCCTTCCTCCACCGTGAAACTGATGTCCCGGATGGCTTTGGTGATGCTGCCGCCGGTGCCATACATCTTTTGGATATGTTCCAGCCTGAGTATTTCCTTCATGTGATTTCACCTCTGGCTCCATTGTACGGGATTTCCGGGCCGGAGTGTATCGGGTTTTCTTGCGCAATTCTTACAAAAATGAAAGACCAGGCAGAGCCTGGACTATCTCGCGGATTTACGTTCCTGCTGGCATTTGCCTGCTGAGCCCGCGACTGTTTCGTATAGCCATGCCAGCCCCGGCCGAGGGAGCGCAGCCACGGACTGGAGACTCCGCTAAAAGGGCGGTGGGCTGCGCAGCCGAGCGCTGCCTGCGGCAGATGCAGCGAGGCGGAGCAGGGGCAGCGGCGGCGACCGCGTCCGGTGGACGAAACAGGGAGCTGTTGTTGGCTGCGTAGCTGAGCCGCTGCCTGCGGCAGAAACAGGCGAAGCGGAGCAGGGGCAGCCGTCCAAATATGCAAGCGGGCGGCGACCCGCGCTGCATATTTGGTCAACGGCAACCCGGAGCAGCGCTCCAATTTTCACAAGGGCGCTCCGCCGCCCGCCGGGAAAATTGGCTAAGCGCAAGAGGAACGCGGTCTGTTTTTTGCAAGGGCGCTCCTGCGGCCCGCAGCAAAAACAGGGCACCGCAACCCGGAGGGTTTAGATTCTATCTGCGCACGCTGGCAATGGCATCGTTGACCGTGAACGCGAGCCGGACGGTGGTGCCGGCTCCTTCCCGGGAGGTGATTTCCAGCCCGATGTCCAGCTTGTCGCACAGCCGTTTGCAAAGGTAAAGCCCAATCCCGGTGGAGCTGTGGACGGTGCGGCCGTTTTGTCCGGTAAAGCCCTTTTCAAACACCCGGGGCAGATCCGCCGCCGGGATGCCGAGACCGTTGTCCTCCACCAAAAGGCAGATTTGTCCCGGCCCTGACTCTGCGGCAAAGCGCAGCCGGGGCGCGGCGGTCCGGTATTTGACCGCGTTGCCGATCAACTGGCTTAAGATAAAACAGAGGGATTTATCGTCGGTGTAAACAACGCTGGGCATCTGCTCCACAAGGACCTCCACCTGATTTTGGCGCAGCAGATATTTATTCTCTGCAATGGCCTGGTGAACCACCTGTACCAGATGGGTTTCCCGGATCAGGGAATCCTTCTCGGTGTGCTCGCTGCGGGCATAGTAGAGGGCCTGCTGGGTGTAGTGGGTGATGCGCTCCAGCTGGGCCAGTATCTCACGGGATGGGGCGCCGGGATGGTTCTCGCAGAACAGTTTTGCGGCGGTGATGGGGGTCTTGATTTCATGAATCCACTGTTCGATGTATTCCTGATATGCTTTGTGTTCCCGCCGGGCGGCAGCAATCTCTTCCAGCATGGATTTTTCCGCCATCTGCATCAAACGGCGGTATACTGCCTCTTCCGCTGTCGCGGGCGGAGGCAGCACCTCGGGCAGCAGATAACGCTCTTCCAGCTGCTGCGCCTGGGTCAGCAAAGCGCTTAACCGCCGCCGTTCCAGCAGGCAGCCGACCGCCAGCCACGCCGCCAGCACGCCCAGCCAGACGGCAGCGATCAGCAAAACGGTTCCGGGGCTGCTGCCCCCTGCCAGCAGAAACAGCGCCAGCGCCGTCAGGCCCAAGAGGTTCAGCAGTACCGCAGGAAGGTGATCTTTCCAGTATATCATATCAGATACCCCTGCCGGTGTTTGGTCTGGATGAAACCGGTCAGCCCGATGGAGGCCAGCTTTTCCCGGATGCGGCTGATGTGAACGCTGAGGGCGTTGTCGTCGATGTAGAGCTGGTTATCCCACAGAAAGTCAACCAAATCCGCCCGGGCACAGATGGTCCCGGCGTGCCGGAACAGGTACCAGAGGATTTTCTGTTCGTTGCGGGTCAGCTCCACGGTCTGGCCCTGGAAGTCCAGTCTGCCGCTTTCAGGGTGGAGCACCACACCCTTCCAGCAAAGGGACTCCTCTCCCGCATCGGGATAAGCCCGGCGCAGCAGGGCAGCAATTTTGGCCAGCAGGATGGCCGGGCGATAGGGCTTGGTGATGAAGGCGTCACCTCCCAGCAGGATGCTGGTCAGCTCGTCCTGATCGGTATTGCTGCTGGTGACAAAGACAATGGGCGCCTGGGAGAAGGCCCGGATTTGGGAGCACAGCTCGAACCCGCTGGCCCCCGGCAGGCCGATGTCCAGCACCACCAGGTGGGGCCCAAAGGTCTGCATCCGGGCCAGGGCCGCCGCAGCGTCCCCGGCTGTCTCCACCTGGTAGCCGCTGCCGGCCAGCAGAAGCTGGAGCTGCTCCCGGATCACCGGGTCGTCCTCCACCATGAGAATTTTGTACTGCATAGAAAAAACCTTCTTTGGGGTGGATGTTTTTGGATTCATTATAGCAAAAGGGTTCAAGAAGTACAAACAGAAGCAGCCCAAGACGTGACAGGTTTGCCGCTGCAGTCTTGTCTTAACAGGCATTTCCGCATACATCCGTTTGTTTATCATGAGGGATACAAATCGCGCACATCCCATGGCACCAGCATCTGCAGTCAAAGCAAGCGAAACACTTGCGCAATACCGTCCTGCAGCATGGTCTCCCAAAATCCACTCCATCAATTGAAACGTTCCATTTTAAAACATTCTCCCATCGTTCAAGGCAGGAAATGCACCATGTCTCCTGCCTGGGGGCGCTGTCAGGCCCGCCCGCATTGGGGCGGGGTCATGGCACTGTATCCAACCCGGACGCTGATGAAGCTGTCATCGCCCTGTGACTTTCGCCAGCGAGCTTCCCTTCCCTGGATGCCATACCTCGGTTCATTCCTAAAAATCCAACGTTTACTACAATTTCAATGACTTTTCCTTTCCCGACGCTATACTGGATTCAGAATTGATTTTGAGCCCAATGGAATGAACAGCGCGGCCCGCTACAGGAGGCACTTATGAACCAAACACTTCCGAAATACATCACCAAAATCCTGTGGATGGGTGTTCTTCTTGCAGCCTTGATCGCTGCCTTTTTCTGTTACAGCTGGATTCCTATTCAACCCTGCATCCAGCAAAGCAATTCCATGTCTGTTCTGATTACGACGTATATCCATGGGCAGGCCGCCGAAATTTCCTCTTACCATTTTACATCGGATGATGCCGGCTATCGTGAGCTATCCAATCTGTTATCATCCACGGCCTATCGCAGGCAGATAAATCAAACTTCCAAGTCTCACGACGCCGCAAATCAAAACAAACTCGTTTGCCTTGCGATCCGATATGATACGGATGGAGACGTCCAGCTTTGTATGGAACTCTGGTCCGACGGAGTGGTTTTCATCAACGAAAGCGCTGTTGATTTATGGTTTTCTTCGACAACCAAACAGGAACTGTTTGAAAAGATTTCTGATGCGGTCATTTCTTAAATATAAGGCTGGCACAGCCCACTGTAAGGATTGGATGGAGGATGCAAACCATGTCGGATTTGATTTTTCTTTCGTATGAAGCCATCTGCTCGCTGATCGGTTGTTTGATCTATTTTGCAATCCATCGAAAGGGTATCCTGAGCGGGAAGCCCTCCGGAACATTTACTTTGTATCTTTCTGTCTTTGTTGTATATATTGTTTTGGTTTTACATACCACAGGGGCCGGAACCATCTGGGATGGCCTTACCTATCCTTTTACCCTTTCCAATCATCAGATGAACTGGATCCCCTTTGTTTCGGACCTGATTCATCCCCTTGTGGCACCCAAAACGGTGCTGGACTGGGTTCTTCTGTTGGTCAATGCCGCCATCGAATCCCTTCTGAATCTGGTTCTTTTTATTCCGTATGGCGTCCTGCTTTATGTGTTATGGGGCGTACACAATGAAAAAGCCACTGCGTGGAATGGGTTTTCTTTCTCGCTCCTGATTGAACTGAGTCAGCTTTTCAATATCAGAGTAACAGACATTGACGATCTTGTCTTGAACACCCTTGGCACTGTGCTGGGTGTGGTGCTTTTGAAGCGCGTGATGGAGCGCAGCGATTTTGTGCGCAAAGCCGCTGCCCTGGACGGCAGCGCTTTCCAGGGAAAGCAGCCCATGGTCCTGGTGACCGCTCTCTTTGCCGGGCGTTTTTTCCTCTACAATGAAATTGGACTGGCCAAAGCGCTGCATTTCATTTGATCCGTCTGTGCGGGCGGAACCTGCCAGGCGGTGTGTCCTCTCCCTGAACTCAACAGGCCCCTCTCACAAAAGCGGGATTTCCCCCGTAAACTGAAACCAGCCCTCTTGATACTGCATTAGCCAGATGCCTTTGTATTTCTCCACGATGGACTTCACGTTCAGCAGACCAAATCCATGGAGTTTGGCGTCGTTCTTGGTGGTACAGATGCAGCCGCCCTCTATGGCGACTGGCAGGGACGTGTTCCGGACCGAAAAGAAGAATCCTTCCTCCCTCAGTGCCCGCACCTCGATGGCCCGGGGCTGGGGGCTTTTTTCGCTGGCCTGGATGGCGTTGTCCAGCAGATTGGCCATCAAAACGGTGAGATCCGCCTGTTGAAAGGGCAGCCCCGACAGATCATTCACCTCAAAGCGAATCTCAATCCCCTTGGCCTGTGCTGTTTTGGCCTTGGTGTTGAACAGAGCATTCAGGGCCGGATGGCGGCAGTCCACCAGAGCCTGATATTCCAGCCTGCGGTCTGACACCGACTTGAGATAGTCCCGGGCAGCGTCATATTCCTGATGCTGCAAAAGCTGCCCCAAGACCTCCAGCTGGCTTCCAAAATCATGGGTGGCTTTGCGCTGTGTCTCATAAAGCTCCCGGGTTGCCTCCATGTTCCTGGATTGCATCTGAAATTGCTCATCCAGCGCCGCCAGTCTTTCCCGATCCCGGGCGGCCTGCTCCATCCTCCGCAGCAGAAACAAAACCGCCAGATTGGCCAGCAGCAGCGCGACACAGCATCCGCCGATCAGCCATTGGTTGACCGGCCTACCGCTGAGCATGGGCAGAAAAGCCACCAGCGACACAAAAGAAGCCGCCGGAAAAGCAACATACAACACCAGCTGCCGGGGGTTCAGATGCAGCCGGTCCTGCCGCCGCAGCAGCTGGCGGAGGGCCAGAGCCGCCACCAGTTCAAATCCCCCATAGATGAAAAGAAACCATCCCTGGCCGGAGGCCTCTCTCCAGACACGGGGCAGCGGATAGGGCAGGTCGTACAGGGCCGAAAAGGCCAGCAGCAGGACGGCGGCATAAAGGCAGCAGCCCAGGTACCACAGCAGCACCAGAAAGAACCGGTACAGGAAGGTCAGCCCGGTAAAAAGGATCCACGACAGGATATAGAACAGCACAAAGGCTGCCAGCATTCCAAAAGGCGCGGCCTGTTGTGCAAAAAGGGCGCCGGATGCGCTGTACCACCCCCAAACCAGCAGCCCGCACAGGCAGGCGATGCCCTTGTCCACAGGCTGCGGAAAGCGGCGGCTGCCGAAGGAACCCAGAAAGACAAGAAAGGTAATCCAGTCAAAAACAGGCACGACTGCGGATAAAGCAGCCCCCTTTAAACCTTCCATCAGGGCCAGGAGAGTTTCCATGAAGTTTGTCCTTTCCACTTCAGATAGTTCTGTTTCAGCTCGGCATAGTATTTTGTGCTGACCGGCAGCCGGACGCCGCCCCGCAACTCCACAGCCCCGTATTGAAACCGCTGGATATAGACCATGTGAACCAGATAGCTGCGCTGCACCCGCAGAAATCCCGCCCCTTCCAGCTGCCGGGCCAGCTCGGTTAAACTGAAATAGAAGCGGCAGGTTGGGCGTTGATTGTGGAGCAGATGGGCGGTGACCATCCGCTGGTCCGATTCAAAATAGAGGATATCTCGCAGCTGCAATTCCACCGCTTCCCCTTCCGAGCGGACCATGATGGACCGGCGCCGGCGGCGCAGTTCTTCCACCGCGAGGGCAAAGCAGACGGGCAGCTTTTCTTCCAGCGCCGGTTTCAGCAGGTAGCGGAACGCCTGCACCTCATAGCCTTCCGGGGCATACTGGACAAAGTTGGTGATAAACACAATCACCGCATCCGGCCGGGCGGCCCGGAGCCGCCGGGCCAGCGTCAGCCCATTCATTCCCTTCATGTCGATATCCAGAAAAGCCAGGTCAAAACGGGACAGATCTTCCAGTTCTTCCGGCCGGCTGGTTGCCACCAGCTTTGCCCCCATCCCCTGGCAGGGGCCCGCCAGCAGAGCGGTAATCCGGTCCAGATCCTGCCGGTCATCGTCGCAAACCAAAAGATTCATGTACATCACTCCCAACAACGCAGAAAAATCATCCTCCTGATCTTTTATTGTAGCAGAACCTGCGCGGTTTTTTCCATGAAAATGCAGCAAACCACAGATTTTCTGTCATCAACACAGGTTTACGGACCGTTTTTGAAAGCCGCATCCAAATGGATTAACAGGAGGATTCATTCCATGATGGCGGAGGATTTTCTATGCCTGCTATCCCTCCGACAACCAGCGGGAGGAGTCCATTCAAGGCCGGTCATTCCGATCCATTCAAACCCCGGATCCATGGGGACAATGTACCATCACGGAAAGGGCATGGGCTGGATGAAGGGAGGATGCATCCGTATGAAGCCGTACCAGGGAATCTCGGCATATCTTAGTTTTGTGGTATTGCCGTTTATCGTGTCCGGTCTCATAAAAAAGCCCCGCGGTGTGTGTCAGACACCGCAGGGCTTTTGTCGTTTCCGGGATTCTCCGGGGACGGATCAACCACGAGGCGCAGGCGCCAAAAAGCAGCACCCCCGATGGTCCGCTCAGTTGTCTCCTCTGTGATACCGGATCTTCATGTGCTCGGAGGCATTTTTGAGAATCTCCCCAAGGGCCTTGTCCGACTCTTCCCGGACCATATCCGCAATCTTTTGGTTTGCCTCCTCCAGGATTTCAACAGGCGCCCCCTGCCGGATCTTCTCATCGTACTCGTACAGGAACTGCTGCCCGCGGTTCATCACGGCATTCACATACCGCTCATCCAGCAGCAGGGCATTCCCGAAGTGGGCATCTGTCAGCGCCGCAATGAGCCGGCTGTGCCAGTACATGCTGTTTGTGGAAACCGTTTCGGTGGTACCGCTGAGATACTTGGGAAACTCCGTCACATTCGCGTAGACCGGGAAGCAGGCCGTAAAACCGCTGCCGCCCATCGACAGCCACTCCACGCCCTGGATGGCCGCCGGCAGGCCGCCGCGGATCTGCATGATCCCGCACACATCGCTGTTGGGCACGCCGATGGTGCGATACCTGCCCTTGCAGGCGGCGGTCTGATCGTAGGGATTGTAAGGCGTCCCCTGATAATAGGAGCCCAGCAAATACCGCACATCCTCCACCGTCACCTTGCGCTCAGGCACAAAGGACCAGGGAATGTCGTTGCTTTCCGGGGTGAAGTCGGCATTCTCCCCTTCCCACTTGCAGGTCCGGGGCATGAAATACCGGCCCATGAACCAGGCCCGGGGCGTATTGTAAATATGGTCCGCATCCGAATGGGAACCGAAGGCCAGTCTCGGATTGAAACCCGCCCCTGTATCCAGCGCCAGGCGGTACTTCTCCACGAACGCCTGCAGGTCCCGGGAGCAAATGTTTTCCTTCTGCTCCCCGTATGCGTCCGAAAAGTCAAAGTGATCCAGACCAAACTGGTTGGGCATGACCACCACCCGGTCATCCGGCACGCGCCGGGCAATCCAGTGGTGGCCGCCGATGGTTTCCAGCCACCAGACTTCATCGGCATCTGCAAAGGCCATGCCATTGGGCTCATAGGTGCCGTACTGCTCCAGCAGTGCGCCGGTGCGCAGCACGCCTTCCCGGGCAGAATGAATGTAGGGAAGCACCAGGGTCACCAGGTCCTCTTCCCCAATTCCGCCGGGAACTGCTTTGGTATTGCGCCCTTTCTTTTCCTGATACCGGACATAGGGGTCTGCACCAATCACCCTGGCATTGCTGGTGATGGTCTCGGTGGCGGTCATGGCCACATTGGCCTCATTGATGCCGCAGGCGGGCCACACGCCATTGGTTTTTTTCACGTTGGGGCAGTCGGTATAGCGCATGGCCTTCTCGGGGAGCGAGACCGTCAGGTGAGAAATAACCGTTTTATATGTAGCAGCCTTCTCCCTGGCCGGGTGCGCCAAAAGGCGCTTGGCTTCAAATCCGCCGTCATCATTGCGGGCGATGATGGTGGAACCGTCATGGCTGGCTTTCCTGCCCACCAGAATCGTTGTACAAGGCATAGATGTCTCCTTTTTCATCTGCATCCGTTTCATTTCTGCACAGCCTGGTCTTGCTGCACAGCAAACTTCCTGCATCCAAGAATCGACAAAAAATCTGTTTCTTCTTATTTGCCGCATTTATGATAGCACGGACGCTGCGCCATTTCCAGTCCCTGTTTTCTCCGGTCTGCTTCCAGCCCTTTCATCTCTTTACATCTGGTTGGGATATGTTATACTAAAATTATAAAAATGGTGCGATTCCCGGAAGATGGTTGAGTCAAAAAGGAGGCTGGATGGTAATATGTCTACAGCTTTGTTTGGCATTCTGCTTGCGATTGCCTTTTGGGTGGCAATCATTGTCGTGATCATCCGGATTGTGAAATATCTCATCCGGTATGGCATGGAGTATGGGATCAACTATTACTTCGATGAGAAAGAGAGACGGGAAGCTGCAAAGCAGAAACAACAGGATCCATGACAAAGCCTCTGGCGCTCTGCCCTGACGTGCGCATAAAACTTTCTGCTACAAGGATTTCGGTCTGAATCTTTACGATCTTTTATCAATCATGAACGAACGCGGCAGGATCGTCCAACCGGACTCCTGCCGCTGTTTCCTTTATGATCAAAATCCGCTTTCCCAGGAAGGCAAAATATGAAGCAAAACAAGGGAACCAAAAGGCTGCGCATCCAATCTCGTAAATTTTCTGCATGGATTCCCGGCAGCAAAATCACCGGCATCGTTCTCTGTCTCTGCCCGGGGCGTGCAAGGGTAACCGCCCAAAACATCTGCACCCCCATGATTTGGGCTGGACGCCAGGGAGATGAACTATTTTTACTTGCGGCAGATCTGCCCACTTTGCTATAATAAGTACAGCAAAGGAGGGTAACACCATGGGGATTCTCTATAACCGGCTCCTGATCACCCTGAATGACAGTGACCCGGACTCCACAGATTATCACATTGCGCTGGTGATGCTCCAGCGTATGACAAGCTTGTCTTCCCTTTCCATTCAGGAATTGGCCCGTCTGTGCAATGTTTCCAAGTCCACCATTTCCAAGTTCATCCGGGTGCTGGGCTATGAGGATTTTGCTGATTTCCGGAATGCTGCGGTTTTCCGTGACAATAAATATGACAACCCCTTCAACTTCGTCCACGATGTCCTGGGCTTTCTCAAAAACAACCCCGGAGACTCCTACCTTCTTACTCTGCTGCGGGATATGCAGGAAAGCTACGCCTCCCTGGACTGGACCATGGTGGACCGGCTAGTGGTGGATTTGGCCTCCCATGAGCGAGTGGGCGCTTTTGGAATGATGTTTTCAGAGTCGGCGGCCCTGGACTTTCAAATCAAGCTGGGCTACAGCGGCAAATTTATCATCACCAACCTGAACGACCGCAAACAGATGCATTTTCTCCGCCATGCCGATGAAAACACCCTGGTGATCATCTTCAGTGACAGCGGCGATTATATCAACCGCTACAGCAATATTCAGGACTTCATCCGCAAAACGACTTTGACGACACCAAAGCCAAAGTGGTTCTGATCACTTCCAATCCCAGGGCTGCTCAGGACCCGCGGATCGCCTACAGTATTCTGTACCGTCGCACCGGCACCCTTCACACCCATCGAATCGTCTACCAGATGCTCACCGACCTGATCGCCTATAAATACCGCACCTATGTCGAAACCAACGGCAAAATCTTTCCGGCAGTCAAGGACTGACCTGTGCCATTTGGCGCCTGTTTCCTAAAATCGAAATAATCCCCTCTCCCTCTCCTTATTCTTCGCTCCTCCGAGATCAATCTCGGGGGAGTTTTTGTTTTCAGTTTCTAAAAATCGAAAAAGCAGGCTTTTGTCTGGGCAGAATTGTATAATTCATTTCGTAATCGTGCACAAAATCCAGTCAAATTCAACCAAGGAGGAAACAAAACCATGAGACTATCCAAAGATTTTCTCTGGGGCGGCGCCATTGCGGATTTTCAGGCTGAGGGCGGCTACCAGGAGGGTGGACGCGGGCTGTCCACCCATGATTTTGAGTCGGCAGGCTCCATCGATCATCCCCGCTGCAACACCCTGCAGATGCCCGACGGCAGCCGCGCCACAGCCCAGAGTCACTTCTTTGGGCCCGAAAGCCTGCCTGACGGGGCCCAGCCCGCTATTTTCCCCGATCTCTACTATCCCAGTCACCGGGCTGTAGATTTCTATGGGCATTTCCGGGAAGACATCGCCCTGATGGCTGGAATGGGATACAACGTATTCCGTTTTTCCATCTGCTGGAGCAGAATCTATCCCACCGGCGAGGAGAGCGTCCCCAACGAGGCAGGGCTGAAATTCTATGAAGAAATTCTGGACGAGCTGGAAAAGCATCAGATGCAGCCCCTGATCACCATTCATCACGACGAGCTGCCAGCCGCTCTGGCCCTGAAGTATGACGGCTGGTCCAGCCGCCACACCATCGACTGCTATCTGCGGTACTGCCGGACTCTGTTTGAGCGGTTCGGCAAGCGGTGCCGCTACTGGCTGACCTTCAACGAGATCAATGCGGTCCGCGGCTTTGCGGCCTGCGGCACCCGAAAGGCCGACAACCAGACCCATTACAACGCTGTGCACAACATGTTCCTGGCCAGCGCCCAGGCGGTCAAGCTGGGCCACGAAATGATGCCTGGCTCCCAGTTTGGCGCCATGTATGCCCTGAGCGAAATCTATCCCGCCACCTGCAAGCCGGAAGACGTATTCCGTCACATGCAGTGCCGCCGGGAGAGCTGGTATTTTGTGGACACCATGGCCCGGGGCCGCTATCCCTCCTATGCCGGCGATCTTCTGGCCCGCCGGGGCGTCACCCTCCACACCCAGCCGGGAGATGACGCAATCCTGGCAGCCGGCGCTCTGGATTTTGTTTCTTTCAGCTATTACCGGTCCTGCACCATCAGCACCGATACCAAGTTCAACGTCGTGGGCGGTGATCCCAATCCCTATCTTCCCAAGACGCCCTGGGGCTGGCCCATCGATCCTTTGGGCCTGCGCTACTGCATGAACGAAATCTATGACCGGTATCAGAAGCCGATCTTCATTGTGGAAAACGGCCTGGGCGCCATTGATCAGGTGGAAGCCGACGGCACCATCCAGGACGATTACCGGATCAACTATCTGCGGGATCACCTGCGGGCCATGATGGAAGCCATCCTGGTGGACGGGGTGGATTGCCTGGGCTACACCATGTGGGGGCCCTTTGATCTGGTTAGCCTTTCCACCGGCGAAATGAAAAAGCGGTATGGCGTGATCTATGTGGATATGGATGATGCAGGCCGCGGCACCCTGAAGCGGACGCCCAAGAAATCGTATGACTGGATGCGGCATGTCATCGAGACGCAGGGCGAAAGTCTCTGGGATGAGGCTGCAAAGTCATAATCCAGAACGGTAAAGCGATATAAAATAAAAGGAGGATTTTCTTTATGGCAGAAAGTTTGAACTATCAGCAGATGTCCAAGGACATCGTCCGTCTGGTGGGCGGCGTCGAAAACATTCAGTCTGTCTCCCACTGCATGACCCGCCTGCGGTTTGTATTGAAGGCCGAGAGCAAGGCTGACACCGCCTCCCTGAAGGCGATGAAAGGCGTGCTGGGCGTGGTTTCCGCCGGCGGCCAGTACATGATTATCCTGGGCAAGAATCTGCCTCCCGTCTTTGAGGCGGTCCAAAAGCAGTTCAATCTGTCCGAAGGGCAGAACACCAGCGAAAACCTGGACGCCGATCTGGTGGCAGAAAAGAAACCCCTGACTGTGAAATCTGCAGCGCTGGCCGTTCTGGGTTATGTTTCCTCTTCCGTTTCTCCCATGATTACCGGTCTGGTTGCGGGCGGCATGCTGAAAGTGGTGCTGCTCCTGATTACTCTGGTACGCGCAGACTTCTCCTCCTCCGCCACATATCTCCTGCTCAGCGGCGTTGCCGATGCCTGCTTTTACTTTATGCCCATCTTTGTCGCCTATGGCGCCGCCAAAAAGCTGGGCTCCACCCCTATCTATGCCATGATCTGCGCCGCTTCCCTGCTGCACGGAAACTACACCTCTCTGGTGGCTGCCGGGGAACCCGTCACCCTGCTGGGTTTGCCCGTCCGCTTGATGAGCTATTCCAGCTCCCTGCTGCCGGCGCTGCTGCTGACTCTCTTCGCCTATTACATGGAGCGCCTGTTCAATAAAATCATCCCCGGCATCTTCAAATCGCTGCTGGTGGGCCTGTGCACCATCACCGTCACCATGATCGCAGGCTTTGTGGTGCTGGCACCTGCGGGCGGCTATCTGGGCAATTACCTGGCAGTCGTCTTCGGATTCCTGGGAGACACCGTCGGCCCCATCGCCATCGCTGTTCTGGCCGCCTGCCTGCCCTGGCTGGTCATGTGTGGTATGCATATGGCCTTGGTCCCCTTCATGACCCAGGCCCTCACCAACCCCGGCTATGATGCCGTTTTCCGTCCTGCTTTCATCCTTCACAACATGGCTGAAGGCGGCGCCTGCATCGGCGTGGCACTGCGGGCCAAAACCGCTGAACTCCGCTCGGAAGCCCTGGGCATCGCCTTCGGCTGTATCGTAGCCGGCGTCACTGAGCCCGCCATTTACGGTATCAACCTTCCCCGCAAGAGCCCTATGATTGGCGTCATGGCAGGCGGTGCTGCCGGCGGCGTGGTGGCCGGCCTGCTGGGCGCAAGAGTCTATGTCATGGGTTATTCCACCATTCTGGCTCTGCCCATCTTCCAGCAGACCATCCTGGCAGCTGCCGCTGCTGTGGTGGTGGCCATCGCGGTGGCCGCTGCTGTCACCTTTATCCTCAACCCTGAGCAGAATACCAAAGCTTCATCCTGATTCGTTCCGACTCGTTCGGGCAAACGTCATTCCCTTTGAAAGGGCTGTTGCAAAACGAAAGTTGAGCAACAGCCCCATTTTTTTGTTCATAATTTATGTTGGTCTGGATGCCCTGCCGCTCTGGCCGCTCCGCTGCTTCCAGGTGGCGGTTGACGGTACCAGCGCAAACAAACGCTCTTTATTTTTTCGCACTCAATCTGTTATACTGGAGTCACAGCAACCTTGATTCCCTGCTCACCCTGCAATGAAGGAGCCATTATGGACTACAGCATTCGAGATGTCTCTGAAATTTTAAATTTGTCCCGGGAAATGATTCGCTACTATGAAAAACATGGTGTGATCTCGCCCCGGCGCAATGATGAAAACAATTACCGCAGCTATAGTATCTTTGACATTTTCATGCTGCTGGACACCCTGCAATATAGAAGCTGAAGCATCCAGATCAAAGGCATGCAGGATTTGCGGCAGGAAGATTTTCTCCAGAAAAGCCGTCAGCAGCTCTACCTCTATCGGGAGCAGCTGAAAGAGGAAGTCCTGTACAAACAGCTTCTGCTGGAGCGAATCGACACGATTACCGACCGCTCCCAAACCGCCCACCTGAATTTTGGAAATCACTGGGTTAAAACGCTGCCGGCCTATTGCTTTGTCCCCCTGGTGCAGGGCGATGCCGACCACTACGGCGCCATTGAGATCCCCCAGGAAGCCAGCCGGATCCTCTTTACAGACCGGGTAGCCCCTTTCTGGAATTTCTGTTTTGAAGAGGTGGGGAACCATCAACTGTGGGGCATCTGTCTTCCCCAGCAGTTTTTCCAGGCCCTTCATCTTCCTGAGATCGAGGGGATGCGCCTGCGGCCTCAGCAAACCTGCCTGTGCAGCATCCTGGACCTGGGGCCCATTGGGAAGTTTGATTCCAACTATGCCCAGCCCGCTCTGGCCTATCTGCACCAAAAGGGCTATGAGCAAGGCGGCACCATGACCGCTATCCTGCTGGGGCGGGGCTTTGAACAAGGGCAGTTCGTCCGCCCGGTTGAACTGTATATTCCGCTGCGCCTGAAACCTTGAAACGGTTGCAGGCCTACCGCCCCTGCACTGCCAGGGGCCAGAGCCCAAATGGGAAACACTGCAGCATGATTTCTTCGGGAAGTTTGCCTTTTTGCAAAAAAAGGCAGGCTTCTTTTTGTTATTGACCCTGCAACGCTTCCATACTGTACACTGCCTTCAGAAAAGATCCACCCAATCAAAAGCACTTACTGGAGGTACTGCTTATGTTCGCCAAGTTGTTTTCCCCTATGAAAATTGGCTCCTGCACGATCCCCAACCGCCTTGCGGTCCCGGCTATGGTGACCAACTTCTGCACCGAAGATGGATTGGTCACCGACCGCTTTGTTCGCTACCTTGAAGAAAAAGCCAAGGGCGGGTGGGGCCTCATCATCACCGAGGACTACGCCGTCAACCCCAATGCCAAAGGCTACCGCTTTATCCCCGGGCTGTACAACGACGCTCAACTGGAGGGCAACCGGAAGCTGACCGAGACGATTCACCGCTACGATTCCAAGATTTTCTGCCAGATTTATCACCCTGGCCGTCAATCCACCCATTTTGTCAATGGCGGAGTCCAGCCCATCGCACCTTCCGCCACCATGGACCCCCTGCTTCAGGAGATGCCGCGGGAAATGACCGTGGAGGAAATCCATGGCATTGTGGCAGACTTTGCGTCCTGCGCCAGGCGGTGCAAAGAGGCCGGCTTCGACGGCATCGAGATCCACGCCGCCCACGGCTATCTGATTTCCGAGTTCCTCTCCCCCTACACCAACAAGCGGGTGGACCAGTACGGCGGCTGCTTTGACAATCGCGCCCGCTTCCTGGATGAGATTTATGCTGCTGTCCGCAAAGAAGTCGGCGCAGACTTCCCCGTCACGGTCCGTATTTCTGTCAATGAATACCTTTTGGGCGGACGCACGGAGGCCGAGAGCTTTGTGCTGGCCCGGCACTGTGAGGAGCTTGGGTTCGACGCCATCCATGTCTCCAATGGCATGTACGCCAGCCCTGCCACCCGCCAGATCATTGCGCCCATGTTCTCGGAGCACGCTTTCAATATGCAGGGCGCCCAGCAGATCAAGGAGCTGGTACATATCCCGGTTATCCTGACCAACCGAATCAACGATCCCCGGATGGCCGACACCCTCCTGATGATGAACAAAGCCGACTTCATTGGCATGGCCCGCGGCTCTCTGGCCGACCCCTTCCTGCCGGTGAAGGCCCGGCAGGGGCATCTCTCCAACATCCGTTACTGCATCGGCTGCCTCCAGGGCTGCGAACAGAAGCTGTTTGAAGACACAAGCATTACCTGCCTGGTCAATCCCCGCATCGGCCTGGAATATGAAAGCGAACTGACCCCTGTGGAAACCCCCAAAAAGGTCCTGGTGATCGGCGGCGGCCCCGGCGGCCTGATGGCAGCCGAAACCGCAGCACGCCGCGGCCATCGGGTGACGGTCTACGAGAAGAAAGCTGATCTGGGCGGCCAGTTTAAGAGCGCTGCCTATCCCATCGGCAAGGGCGAACTGGCCACCTTCATTTCCTCGGCACGGCAGAACCTGTCCGACATGCAGGTCCCCATCCATCTGAATACCGAAGTCACCCCCGAACTGCTGGAGACTGAAAAGCCTGATGCCATCATCGTCGCTACCGGTGCCCATCCTTTGATGCCCCCCATTCCCGGCATTGACGGCTCCCATGTGGTGACCGCAGAAGATGTTCTGCTGGGCAATGTCACCGTTCCTGCCGGCCCGGTTGTGGTATGCGGCGGCGGCGAAGTCGGCGGTGAAGTGGCCCAGTTCGTAGCAGAGTCCCACCCCGATGTCACCATTCTGGAAATGCAGCCCGACATTCTCAACGACATGATGGTCTTTACCCGCCGCTGCCTGCTGAGCTACCTGAAAGATGCCCGCGTGCGTGTTTTGACCCACGCCAAGGTCCAGAAAATTGAGGATGACAAGGTCACCTATCTGGACCAGGCAGGCCAGAGCGTTTCCCTGCCTGCCGCTGCCGTCATCTCCGCCTTTGGCTACCGCGCCTATAACCCGCTGGAGGCTGCTGCCCGGTCGGTTTGTGAAAACGTCCAGGTCATCGGCGGCGCCGTCAAGGCGGGCAACGCACTGACCGCCATTGCAGAAGGCTACAAGGCTGCCATGGCTCTCTGAGCATCCAAGGAAAGGGGAATTTCATAGTATGACCAACCAAGAGCTGGCCTCCCGGATCATCGCCAATGTGGGCGGAGAGGAAAACATTTCCACCCTGACCCACTGCGCCACCCGGCTGCGCTTCAACCTAAAAGACAACAGCAAAGCAAACCTGGACGTGCTGAAAGGCCTGGACGGAGTCATTACGGCCCAGATCAAGAGCGGACAGATGCAGGTGGTGATCGGCGCCAAGGTCAACGCCATCTTTGAAGAAGTTTCAAAACAGGTCCACATCACCGACGGCGGCGCAGAGGACAAGCCCGCCGAAAAGCCCAAGAACAAGGTCAGCGCGGTGATCGAGACCATCTCGGGCATCTTTGCCCCCACCCTGCCGGTGCTGATCGGCTGCGGCATGTTCAAGGCCATTGTCTCCCTGATCAGCAACCTGCAAAGCCTTGCAGGTGTGACGGTGCTGCCGGCCGACAGCGGCTTCATCCAGGTGCTGACCATGCTGGGCGACCTGATTTTCTATTTCTTTCCCTTCTTCCTGGCGGTCAGCGCCGCCCACCGGTTTAAGGTCAGCGAATACATGGCCCTGGCCCTGGCGGCTGCTTATATGTATCCCACCATCATGAACGGCGCCGCGGCGGCCGCCGAGACCGGCGTCACCACCCTGTCTTTCCTGGGCCTGCCCATCCTCTATGTGGGCTATAACTCCACCGTCATCCCCATTATGCTGTCGGTGTGGGTGCTGAGCCTCATCTACAAGCGGATTGACAATCTGGTGCCCGACTTTTGAAGATCCTGCTCACCTCGATGATCGTCCTGTTCATTATGGTGCCGCTGGAACTGATTGTGCTGGGTCCCATCGGCTCCTATCTGGGCACCTACATCGCCCAGTTCATGGACTGGTTCTACAACGTGGGCGGCTTTGTGGCGGCGGCCCTGCTGGGCGGCACCCGCTCCCTGCTGACCATGATGGGGATGCACTACGCCCTGGGACCCCTCCAGATTCAGCAGATCGCAGAGACCGGCATTTCCACCCTGCTGGTCAGCGCCCTCACCGCCAACTTTGCCCAGGGCGGCTCGGCTTTCGGCGCCTTCCTGGCCGTGAAGGACAAGCAGATGAAATCGGTGGCCAGCAGCGCGGCCCTGTCCGCCATCCTGGGCATCACCGAGCCCGCCATGTACGGCGTCAACCTGAAATACCGCAAGCCCTTTGCTTTCGCCATGGTGTCCTCGGCCATCTCTGCCGCCTTCCTGTCCTTCTTCCACGCAGGGGCCATGGCCTATGCGCCTCCGGGCCTGTTCACCATCATCACCTATCAGGCCGACAGCTTTGTCTTTATCATCCTGGGCGCTGCCATGTCCTTCGCCATCGCTGCGGTTTTGACCTTCCTGTTTGGCGTCCCCAAAGAGAGCAAACAGGCCTGATCTTCTGCAAGGAGCTTACTTATGGAAACAACATTCCCCAAAGGCTTTCTCTGGGGCGGCGCCTGCGCCGCCAACCAGTTTGAGGGAGGCTGGAACCTGGACGGCAAGGGGGAGAGCGTCCCCGATCACTGCACCAATGGCAGCGTGTCCACCCCCAAGTGGGTGACCAGGACCATCCGCCCCGACAAGTTCTATCCCAGCCACGAGGCCATCGACTTCTACCACCACTATGAGGAGGACATCGCCCTCTTTGCCGAGATGGGCTTCAAGGTGTTCCGCACCTCCATCAACTGGACCCGGATTTTTCCCACCGGCGAGGAAGAGACCCCCAACGAGGCAGGGCTGGCCTTCTATGACCGGGTGTTCGACTGCTGCAGGCAGCACGGCATCGAGCCCCTGGTGACCATCAGCCACTACGAGCTGCCCTATCATCTGGTGGAAAAGTACAACGGCTGGGCCAGCCGGGAACTGATTGAGCTGTACCTGCGTCTGTGCCGGGCCATCTTTGCCCGGTATCAGGGCAAGGTGAAGTACTGGCTCACCTTCAACGAGATCAACGCCGGCACCCGCCCGGCGGGCAATCTGATGGCCCTGGGCACCTGCCGGGGCTACGAAGGCCCCCGACCCGGGATTCCCGATGATCCCCAGACACGGTACCAGGCTCTGCACCATCAGTTTGTGGCCAGCGCCAGGGCGGTGGCCTACGCCCACCAGCACTACCCGGAATATGTGATGGGCTGCATGATCCTGTTTGCAGCCAGCTATCCCCTGACCTGCAGCCCGGCGGATGTGATAGCCAACCAGCAGAACATGAACCAGATGAACTGGTTCTGCGGGGATGTGCAGTGCCGCGGCGTTTACCCCTACTACGCCAGGCGCTTTTTCGCCGAGCACAACATCCAGATCCAAATGGAGCCCGGCGACCTGGACATCCTCAAGCAGGGCACGGTGGACCTGTACACCTTCAGCTATTACATGTCCACCTGCGTCAGCGCCCAGGACGCCAGCAAGGAAAAAGTCAGCGGCAATATGGTGGGCGGCGTCAAGAACCCCTACCTGAAGGCCAGCGACTGGGGCTGGCAGATCGACCCGGTGGGCCTGCGCTGGAGCCTGAATGAGATCTATTCCCGTTATGGCAAGCCCATGATGGTGGTGGAAAACGGCCTGGGGGCCTACGACAAGCTGGAGGCCGACGGCACCATCCACGACCCCTATCGGATCGACTACCTGCGGGCCCATATCCAGCAGATGGCCGAGGCCGTCAAAGACGGGGTGGACCTGATCGGCTACACCCCCTGGGGCTGCATCGACCTGGTGAGTGCATCCACCGGTGAAATGGCCAAGCGGTACGGCTTCATCTATGTGGACAAGTACGACGACGGCACCGGGGATCTGTCCCGCCGCCGGAAAGACAGCTTCTATTGGTACAAGAAGGTCATCGCCACCAACGGCGAAGACCTGGGCGATTGATCCGGTTTTGCTCGGGCATTTCTGAATCCCATACAAACAGCGGCAGGAACTTCCAACCGGATGCCTGCCGCTGTTTCCTTTGTCATTGATCTTTTTGCGCTGATCAGCTGCTTCCATTCATCAGGGCTCTTCCTTGCCGTTTGCACTCGCGGGATCTTCGGGCCGGTCCCGTTTGAGCCTTTTCTGCGGGAGAAGGGCTGGGATTTTTGGTTGTGCAGGAGAAGCAGAAAAAGGAGCAGCACAGATGGCTCTGTGCTGCTCCTTTTTTGGGGTGGTTTGGTTCTGCCTGCCGGCTCAGATGCCTGCGGCAGCGTTCTGGCCTGCCAGACGGCCGAAGGTGGCGCTGCGGCCTGCGGCAGCTCCCGACAGCAGGCTGGGATAGCTATGGGAGAAATAGTTGCCGCTCATGTCGCCGATGACGTACAGGCCGGGAATGGGCTTGCTCTCGGTGTCCAGGGCGTGCATATTGTCGTCGATCTGGATGCCGTCCATGGTGCAGATCAGGTAGCCGCCGCACTGGCGGACGCCATAGAAGGGAGCCTGGGACAGGGTGGACATCCGATAGCCCTCCTTGCCGTAGTCCTCATCCTCGCCTTTTTCGGCCATCTCATTGTAGTGCTGGACCGTAGCGGCAAAGGTGTCTTCGGGCAGGCCCAGCTTCTGGGCCAGCTCCTCGATGGTGTCGGCCTTGACGATGTAACCCTGGTCCTCCAGGTCTGCGTTCATTCCCTCCACCATCTCCATCGAGAACACCGGCGCGGTGTCGTTGGTATGGGGGTAGAGACGGCTGCACCCATGGGTGGCAAACCGCTGGCAGTCCTCGGTATACTTGGAATCCCAGACGGTGCAGTAGGTGTGGCCGGGCTGGGCGGAAGCAGAATGCAGCACCATGTCATAGGGCTGGTACTCATTCATGAACCGCTCGCCTTTCAGGTTCACCTTCAGGAAGGGCTGGCTGCCCATCCAGAACATCATGCCGTCGCTGGCTTTGCCCGGCTCTCCCACATAGTCCGGCTTGACGGCGCCGCGGTCAAAGATCATGGCAGTGTGGGTGGTATCCATGATGGCGCCTGCCCACAGGCAGGCCTTGATGCCATCGCCCTTTGCACCGGGTTTGGAATAGTTAACGCAGGTCTGCTCGACGCTCTGGGGCTGCAGGGCCTTCATCATCTGTTCGTTGCCGCTGTAGCCGCCGCAGGCCATAATCACGCCCTTGCTGGCGTTGATCCGCACATAGCTGTCGTCGGCGTTTTTGGCGATCAGGCCAGTGACCCGCCCGTCTGCCTTTTCCAGCTTGACCATGGTGGTCTCATAGCGCACCTTCAGTCCCTTGCCCTCGGCATAGGTCAGAACAGCATCCATGGTCAAGGTCTCGCTGTATTCATCGCCGTACTGGACGCTGTGTCCCACGTCCAGATACTTGTAGTTGCCGGGCTGGTGCTCATCAATTTCATGGCGGAAGGCAAGGCCGCTCTGGGCCAGCACATCGGTGTACCAGTCGATGGTCTCGCCGCTCCTGTCAGCCCAGAGCTTGGCCAGGCTGTAGCGGGTATAGCCGTGGCTCCAGTCGCAGAGATACTGGGCCGCCTCTTTTTTGTCCACATCGGCGCCGTCGGCCTGCTGCTCACTGGAGCCGCAGGCTGCCAGGGTATCCCGGATGCCGCTGGCCATATCGTGGGCAAACCGGTCGATCAGCAGGGTGTCGGCGCCGGCCTCGGCGGCGGCAGCGGCGGCAAAACAACCGGAAGATCCTGCGCCCACCACCAGCACTTCGCAGTCGACGGTCTCGGTGATGTCGGCCTCGTCCACCTGGGGCTCCGTTCCCAGCCAGTCGGCGCCGGCTTCTTCCTCCACCGGCTGCTCGGCAGGGTTGATGGCGCCGCCGGAGGCCTGGCGGATGCAGTCCGCCACCGCATTCTGTACAGCCTTGCTGGTCACCGTTGCGCCGGTGACGCCGTCGATCTGGCTGGTCTGGGCGGTCATGATCTGCTCGATCAGGGTATCTTTTGCGGCCTGGCCGATGCTGTCCGTCTCCCCGGACAGATCCAGCTCTACCCCGGTGATGGCGTTGGCGTCAAAAGTCACCGACACCGAGATCTCGCTCATCCCCTTGGCTGTGGCCGTATAGGTGCCGGGGGTGTAGATCCCTGCCCCCGATGCGGCGCTGGATGCGCCGGTGGAAGCTGCCTTGCAGGCTGCCAGGGCGCCGGCCGTTACGCCGCCCATGGCGGCCGCAGAAACCAGCTTCAGAAAACCTTTACGCGAAATTTTCATGTTTGTTCCTCCTTTTTTTCTTCCCTGCCGGGGCGTCCCCGGCTCGTTTACCTTTTATCAATGTAGCATCTTTACATCCATAAAAAAAGAAGATATAATCTACCTGTAAACGCAATAAAAACCTGCTTTTTCAAAGGAAGGGGACCCATGACCATCCAGCAGCTCCACTATTTTCTGACCTTGTGCCAGGAGCTCAATTATTCCCACGCGGCCGCCCGGCTGTATCTGTCTCGCCAGGCCCTGCGCCAGAGCATCCAAGCCCTGGAGCAGGAACTGTGCAGTCCCCTGTTTGCCAACGACCACAACCACCTTTCCCTCACCCAAAAGGGGCAGCAGCTCCGGGATCTGGCTGCCCCAGTGGTGGAACAGTTTGACCAGATGTGCCAGAAGGCCCGCCGGCATCTGGTGACCCATCCGGTGATCCGGCTGGGCATCAGCCAGGCCCTGGTGCCGGATTACCTGCCCTCCCTGGGGGATTACCTGGACCAGTTCCGGCAAGCCTACCCTGGCATCCCCCTGGAAACCATCATCGAACCCAACGACCAGACCGTCCATCAGCTGCTGGCCGGCCGGCGGGATGCCGTCCTGGTGATGGACCTGGGCCGGGCCCCCAGCCACACCCTTCGCCGCCCGCTGACCGTCCACGCCTTTGCCCTGATGGTGGGGCACAACTCCCCTTACTGGAACCGGGCTTCCCTATGCCCCCGGGAACTGGAGGGTGCTCAAATGCTGACCCCCGGCCTGGACGAATGGATCACCCGCCCCATGCAGGATCTGTTTGCGGCAGACGGGGTATCCATCACCCTGCAGCTGGCCGTCAGCTTTTATCAGGCCATCTATGCAATGCAGGAATACGGCGCCGTGGGCTTCACCCGGTTGGAGCAGTCCCACATCACCGACACCGACAACGTCCGGGAAGTAAAGCTGGAGGGGATGCCCAGCCTGTACGCTTCCTTCCTCACCCGGGAGGCTCCCCCGGACCCTTGTCTGGACCTGCTGTACCATATCCTCCTGGACCAGCTGAATCAAAATCTGTAACCAAGCCCCTTCCTGCAGCGGCCTCCGGGCCGGCAGTGGACCGGGGCTTTGTTGTTGTTCCAGCTGCGGGTTCGCCCCTTCCATTATCGCTGCATGACCCGGCTGCGGTTCAAGCTGAAAGATCCGTCCAAGTTCAACGCCGAGCAGCTCAAGCAGGGCGCCGGCGGCCATCAATCTTTTTGGCCTGCTCTGCCGGGAGCCGCTTGTCTGCTTTGATCCGGCTGCAGCCGCCGGGGGACGGAACCGCCGCTGGCTTCACCCGGCGGTGCACCGTCAAAAAATGTCCGGCCCCCTGATAAGGGCCGGGCATGGTTCTGTTTTCCTGAAGTTTTACCGCCTCTCAGCGGGAGGGCTGGTTACTCTTTCACCATCTCCAGCAGGGCTGCGCCGTCCTGCATGTTGACGGTGAAGTAAGCGATGCCCTGGCGGACCGACACATCCACCTTGGTCTCACCGTTCTCCCCCACCTGGTACAGGGTGTAGCCCTCCACGTAGCTGGCGGGCATTTCCACGTTGGCCTCCACATTCTCGATGGCGGCGCCGCCCTCGATGCAGCCCAGGGCCATCACCCGCTGGCCGTTGTCCAGCACGCCGGTGTAGGCCTCCAGGCCGCCGAAGTTGGCGAAGGCGTTGTCAATGCCGCTCAGGCAGCTCTCTCCATTCACGTTGCCGCAGGAAGAGCAGATGGTGTAGGTGGTGGTGCCGCCCTTCTCCATCCGGGCCACAATTTCGGCCCGGGCTTCGGTGTCGCAGCCGCTGGTGCCGTGGCCGATGACCACGCTGGCGTCCGTCACCGCAAGGCCCAGGGTGGTGCCGTAGGTCTCACCCTCTGCAGTGACGGCAGTCAAGGCGTTGTAGAGCAGCTGGGCGCCCTGGGCGATGGTCAGGGTGTCGCCCTGGCCGGCGCTCAACCCCTCCCGCAGGCCCAGTTCCCGGGCTTTGTTCAGCTGTGCATCGGGGAAGGTGCCGCTGAGGGTGGTGACGTCATAGCCCAGCAGGCTGAGGGCGGCAGCGCAGGCTTCTTCCAGGGTGACGGCCTGGTCGGGCCGGAAGGAGCCGTCCGAATAGCCGCTCATCCATCCCTGCTGTACGGCGGTGCGGATGCCGGAGGCCAGGGGGTCGGTCCCGTCCACATCGGTAAACAGGGTGCCTGCGCTGCCCCCGGTGCTCTCGCGCCAGGCGGAAAAGGCGGTGAGCAGCTGGGCCAGCCGGCCCCGGGTGAGGGCGGCGGAAGCGTCCTGGCCGCTGTCCAGGCCCCCCAGCATCACGGCTGCCTGCACCGCCGTATTGGAGCCGCCCGCTGCTGAGGCCGGCATGGCCAGCAGGGCGCAGGCCATGCAAAAGGCCAGCAGCAGCGCACAGAATCGTTTTTTCATGGTTGATTTTTCCTCCGTTCAGTCATAGTGCAGCGCATCGATGGGGTTGAGCCGCGCCGCCCGCTTGGCCGGCAGGCAGCCGAACAGAACACCGATGCCCGCCGAAATGCCGAAAGCGATGGCCACCGAAGCAGCCGACGGGCTGATGGTCAGGTCCATATCGGTCAGCACCAGGGGCAGCACCTGGTTGGCCGCAGCTGCGATCAGATAGCCCAGGGCGATGCCGATGGCGCCGCCCAGAGCCGACGTGACGGCGGCCTCCACCACAAACAGGGTGAGGATGGCCCGCTCCCGGGCGCCCAGGGCCTTGCGGATGCCGATCTCCCGGGTGCGCTCGGTGACCGACACCATCATGATGTTCATGATGCCGATGCCGCCCACCAGCAGCGAGATGCCTGCGATCACCGTCAGCACCAGGATGACCATGTTGACCATCGAGGTCATGGTATCCAGCATTTCGCTCATGCTGGTGACCATAAAGCCGCTGTCGGAATGAAACAGCTCGGTGAATGAAGCCCAGCATCTCGTTTCGGATCCCGGCCAGTTCGTCCTTGTTCATCCGGCCCACATCCCGGCCGTTGAGCCGGTAGGTGCCGGCGGTGGGCACATCCAGGCAGCCGATGATGTTCATGCAGGTGGATTTGCCCGAGCCCGACTGGCCCACAATGGCCACGAACTCCCCTTTCTGGATCTGCATCGAGATGTGATTGGCCGCCTTGACGGTGGTGTCCCCCATCTGGTAGTACTTGCAGACAGAGTCAAATTCGATCAGTGCGCTCATCGCGGGCCGGCACCTCCTCCGGCAGGGGCGCCGCCTCCGCCGGCCATCCCGCCGCCCGGCATGGCGCCCGGCATCATGGCCATGCCGCTGTCGCTGGACTGGCTCAGGGCTGCGGCGTCGGCATCGTAGGCGATGGTGTCCTCTTCGGTCAGGCCGCTGACCACCTGGATGTAATCGTCATCGCTGACGCCGGTTTCCACCGCCACATAGACATAGCCCTCAGGGGCTTCCAGGTCAGCGGCGTTGGAGGCACTGGGGCTGTCCCGGGTGACCAGGACATAGCCGCCCCGCACCACGGCGCCGTTGGGGATGGCAAGGGCGTCCTCTGCGCTTTCCACCACAATCGAGACGGTGGCGTTCATCCCCGGCATCAGCTCCCCGTAATCGTCGATCCGGACGGTGACGGGGTAGGTGGTGGTGCCGCCGGTGGTGGTGCCGTTGGAGGACACATTGGTCACCACGCCGGTGAAGGTCTCATCTTCCAGGGCGTCGGCCACGATGGCGGCCTGCTGGCCCTCCTGGATGGAGAGGATGTCCAGCTCATCCACCGCCACCTGGATTTCCAGGTAGCTCAGGTCCTGGATGATGCACAGCACCTCGCTGGTGGAGGTGTCGGTGCCCACCGTCTCGCCGGCCTGGACCCCTTTCATAATGACGGTGCCGCTGATGGGGGCGGTGATGGTGTAGTCGTCCAGGGAGTTTTCGGCGTCCTCCATCGAGAGCTCCGCGCTGCGGAGGTTGTCGGAAGCCGTCTCCACCTGGCGGGTCAGGCTGTCGCTCTCCAGCTGCAGGATGTTGGTGCCTGAGGCCACCCAGGTCCCGGGCTGGACGCAAAGGGCGGCCACCGTACCGCCGGTTTCAGCGGTCAGGGTCTGGGTGTTCTGGCTGGTGAGTTTGGCCGAGCCCAGGGCGCTGACCCCGCCCACGCTGGCGGTGGCCGCCTGGGAGGAAGTCAGCCCCCCGGCGTTGGGCACCGCGATGGTGACCGAGCGGACCAGCATATTGCCGCTGCTGAGGGTGTCGGTGCCCGACACCCTCTGCACCGTGCCCGACACCGTCTCATAGGTGCCGTTCAGGGTAACCTGGGCCTCCTGCCCGGCGGCAAAGCCGGCTGCATCCGCTGCGGGGAAGTCCAGGGTCAGAAGCATGGTGCTGTCATCCCGGATGGTGGCCACTTCCTGCCCGGCGGCCACCACATCCCCGGGGGCCACCGAGATGGACACCACCGTGCCGCTGATGTCGGTGGCAACGCAGCCGGCCGCCGCCGCATCCTCGTAATCCCGCTGGGCCTGGGACAGGGTGAGCTGGGCCCGCTCCACGCTGTTGACTGCGTCGGCGCTGTCAATGGTGTACAGCACATCCCCTTCCTGGACGCTGTCCCCCTCTTCAAAGTCGGCCGTCAGGACGTCGCCCCGCACCAGGCTCTTGACCTGGTAGGATTCGGCAGCCTCGATGGTGCCGGATTCGCTATAGACATTGGTGATGCTGCGGCGGGCAGGGGTTGCCTCGATGTACTCGGCGGACGGCTGCGCCTGGGTCTGGCGGGCCCGCAGGGCCCAGGCGCCGGCGCCCACGGCCGCGACGCACACCAGCACCAGGACCGGCCAGCGCCGCCGGAGGAAATTCTTTTTTCCGTCCGGCGGACTGTCCCTCTCTTCCTTTGGCTTTCGTTCAAACATAGACGCCCCTCCTTGTTTTGGGTTCAGGGGGACTGCTCCCTCCTGACACAGTCAGTATAGCGGGCAATTCTTAGTTTTTGCCCGCGAAACCCCTTAAGATTTCTTCAGGCGGGGTGAACTTTTTATGAAAGACAAAAAACGCGGCAGACGGGAAATATTTCCCATCTGCCGCGCCTTGTGCGGTCTGTTATGGATCTGCCAGGGGGAACAGCAGCGCAATGCAGTAACTGCTGCTGCTCCGGTCAACCGATACGGTTCCCTGCATCTTTTCCATCATGGTCTGGATGCTGACCAGGCCCACCTTGGTGCTCTCTGCCCCGCCGGCGTCCGGCTGCAGCGGGACATTGGTGAATGCCAGCCCCGCCTGGCCCTCCCGCCGCAGGTCACAGACGGTGACCGGGCAGGCCGGGTCGGCATATTTCAGGATATTGGAGGTGATGTTGTCAAAAATGCGCCGGATATAGGCCCGGTGGACCCGCAGGGAGACATCCTCCTCCCCCAGCTCCAGCCGGCAGATAAAGCCGTGCTGTTCCAGCTGTTCGGCCCATTCCGCCAGGGGCTCCTCAAAGATTTGGGAGAAAGGGGCAGGCTCGTCCAGAGTGACCACCGTATCCCGGGTCACCAGGGCGTACTCAAACAGATGATCGGACATCTGTTTGATCTGCCGGGCCTTGGCGTCGATTTTGGCCAGGTAGGCCGACAGCTGGGCCTGGGTCTGGTATTTGCCCGATGCCACAATCTCGGTGTACAGCAGCAGGGTGGTCAGCGGGGTGCGCAGGTCGTGGGACATCTGGGTGATCAGGCTCTTGACCCGGGCCGAGGTCTCGGCCTCCTGCTGGCGCTGCTGGTCCAGGGTCAGCCGCATGGAATCCAGGCAGGAGGCCAGGGCGGTCAGCTCGTCGCTGCCCTGCACCGTGACAGGACGGCTCAAGTCGCCGTTTTCCATCCCCTGCACCTCCTGGCTCAGCAGGCAGATGTACCGCACAATCCGCCGGCACCCCAGCAGGAACACCGCCATAAACAGCCCGATGCAGGCTGCCAGGATCACCAGGGTCCCCCACCGGGCCCAGGCCTGCACCGGGTCATAGTAGAGCAGCACCTGCAGCGCGCCGTCCGCAAAGGTGATGGTGGCCCGGGGCATCCAGTCGTAGAAGGGAGTGATCCTTCCCTCGTGGCCGATGTCGTCCCGGTTGGGGGCAAAGGAGCTGTAGACCAGCACCTGGTTCCGGTACAGCTCCAGCAGGGTATAGTCCTGCTGGCGGGCCCAGGCGCTGATCTGATCGGTGTCGGTGGTGGACAGGTGTTCCTGGGTGACATAGTCCTGGAAGCCCTGGATGCGGCGGGCTGTCTCCCGCTGGCGGAAATCGCTGTTCCGGTCGTAATAGCCGATGCAGCACACCAGCACCCCCCGCAGCACCAGGAACAGCAGGATGCATCCCGCCGCAGCCCCCACCAGCAGCCGGGTGAACTGGACGGTGAGGCCCTGTCTGTTCTTTCCCTCAGCCATCGGCGCTGCCCCCGTCGTGCACAAAGTGATATCCTTTGCCCCAGACGGTAAGCACCCGCCGGGGGTTCTGGGGGTCGGCCTCGATTTTCAGACGCAGGTTCCGGATATGTACCATGACGGTGCCGTTGGCGGTGTAGTAGTAGGGCTCGTGCCACACCGTCTCATACAGGATCTGGGCCGGGAAGATCCGCTCCGGGTCCCGCATCAGCAGCCGCAGGATGCCGTATTCCTTTTCGGTGAGGTTGACCTCCTGGCCATCCACCCAGACCCGGTTGCAGTCCAGCGCCAGCTTGACCCCGTGGGAGCAGAGCATCCGGCCCTCCGGCCTGGCAGCGGCGGCCCCCTTGCCCTGGTAGACGGTATACCGCCGCAGCAAAGCCCGCACCCGGGCGCTCAGCTCCACAAAGGAAAAGGGCTTTGCCAGATAGTCATCCCCGCCGGCGGTCAGCCCCACCAGCTTGTCCGACTCCTGGGATTTGGCCGTCAGAAACAGGATGGGGACGGTGGAAGTTTTGCGCAGCTCCTCGCAGACCCGCAGGCCGCTCATCCCCGGCATCATCACATCCAGGATCACCAAGTCCACATCCGGGGTAAAGGTTTGCAGCGCCTTGACGCCGTTTTCGGCTTCCAGGACGCGGTATCCCTCTCCTGCCAGCAGAATGCGCACCCCGTCCCGGATATCGGGGTCGTCCTCTACAATCAGAATGGTTTGTTCTTCCAAAGGGCCATTCCTCCTTTCCTGCGAGATTCAGTATCACAGCACAATCCTGTGATTTCCAGTGATTTTTTCTTAGGAATTCTTAAGAAATTCCGGCTTGTGTTTCCCCCGCCGCGCATGCGGGGGCGGATGGTGAGGCGCCGCCCCTGCCAGCGGGGGGATCCTCCGGTAAAATTGGGTTGCAACCGCTGTGCAAATATGCTATGATTACCTCGCAAACCATTGGCGCCGCAGCAAACCGGGCAGGAAACGGATGTATTGGCAGGGTTTTGCCGCCTGGCGGCGCATCCATTTTTACCTATGTTATTTGGGAGAGCAGTATGATTCAAAAGTATCTCTATGGCGACCCCTTTGACACCGAATCGGTGGCCGCACACATTCCCCCAAGCCAGGGAGTGCCCCCGGTGGGGACGGTGGAAATCAACGAGGCCGGCTTCTGCTTTGTCTGCAGGCTGGCACAGGAGGACCGGGTCTACGGCCTGGGGGAGGCCAACCGGGGCATCAACAAGCGGGGCTTTGCCTACGTCAGCGACAACGTGGATGACGGCCTCCACACCGAAAACAAACAGAGCCTCTACGGCGCCCACAATTTTCTTCTGATCGCAGGGGAGAAAAATCTGGGGCTGTTCTTTGACTACCCCGCCCGGATCCGGTTTGACATCGGCTTCACCCGCCGGGACTGGCTGGAGGTCACCTGCGAGCGGGCCGACCTGGCCCTCTATGTCATCACCGGGGACGGGCCCCTGGATGTGATCCGGCAGTTCCGGGCCATCATCGGCCGCAGCTACATCCCGCCCAAGTTCGCCTTCGGCTTCGGCCAGAGCCGCTACGGCTACAAGACCCGGGCCGACTTTGAGGAAGTGGTCACCAAACACCGGGAAGCCCATATCCCCTTGGACATGGTGTACATGGACATCGACTACATGGACCACTTCAAGGACTTCACCGTCAACCCCGAGGAATTCCCCGACTTCCCCGGCTTTGTATCCAGGATGAAAGAGCAGGGCGTCCGGCTGGTGCCCATCATCGACGCCGGGGTCAAGGAGGAAAAGGGCTATCCCGTCTGCGACGAGGGCAAGGCCAAGGGATACTTCTGCAAGCGGGCCGACGGCACCGACTTTGAGGCGGTGGTGTGGCCGGGCTGGAGCCACTTCCCCGATGTGCTGAACCCCGAGGCCCGGGCCTGGTTCGGCAGCCAGTACAAGGCCCTCACCGACTGCGGCATCGAGGGCTTTTGGAACGACATGAACGAGCCCGCCATCTTCTATTCCCGGGAGGGGCTGGCCGAACGCCTGGCCGACGCCCCGGTGCCCGACGGGGAGGGCCTGGTGGACAACGGCCGCCAGACCCTGGGCTGGCTGCACCTGAGCAACCACCCCGAGGATTACAAGCGCTTTTACCATAAGGTGAATGGCAAAATGGTCCGCCACGACCAGGTCCACAACCTGTTCGGCTACAACATGACCCGGGCCGCCTCGGAAGGGCTGGCCAAAATTGCCCCGGGCAAGCGGTTTTTGCTGTTCTCCCGGTCTTCCTGCATCGGGATGCACCGGTACGGCGGCATCTGGACCGGCGATAACCACTCCTGGTGGAGCCATCTGCTGCTGAACCTCAAGATGCTGCCCTCCCTGAACATGTGCGGCTTTTTGTATGTGGGGGCCGACCTGGGCGGCTTTAACGCCGACACCAGCCGGGACCTGCTGCTGCGGTGGCTGGCGCTGGGGGTGTTCACCCCCCTGATGCGGAACCATTCCAGCTGCGACACCCGCCGGCAGGAGTTCTACCAGTTTGAGGGCCCCGGGGACTTCCGCAGCGTCATCGAGGCCCGCTACCGGCTGATCCCCTATCTCTACAGCGAATACATGAAGGCGGCCCTCCGCAACGACATGATGTTCAAACCCCTGGCCTTTGTCTACCCCGAGGACGAAATCGCCGCCCAGACCGAGGACCAGCTGATGCTGGGCGACCAGGTGATGATCGCCCCGGTTTACACCCAGAACGCCATCGGACGGATGGTCTACCTGCCCGAGGAGATGCTGTTTGTCAAGTTCGGCCCCGAGGGGAGCATTTCCCGGGAAATCCTGCCCGCCGGCACCCACTTCGTGAAGGTGGCCCTCAACGAGGTGCCCCTCTTCATCCGCAAGGGCGCCTGCATCCCGGTGGCGGATGCCGCCCAGACGGTGGCCGAAATCGACCCCGCCACCATTCAGATGATCGGCTGGCCCGGGGCCAGCTATGACCGCTACGACGACGACGGGGTCACCATCCCCGCAGAATAAAAGGAGGGTTTTGCCATGGACCGCAAATGGTGGAAAGAAAGCATCGTATACCAAATCTACCCCAGCAGCTTCCAGGACTCGGACGGGGACGGCATCGGGGACCTGAACGGCATCCGTTCCCGGCTGGATTACCTGAAGGATCTGGGGGTCAATGTGCTGTGGCTGTGCCCCATCATGGACTCCCCCATGGATGACAATGGCTACGACATCTCCAATTACCGGGCCATCAACCCCCGGTTTGGCACCATGGAGGACTTCGACGCCCTGCTGGCCGAGGCCCATCAGCGGGGCATCCGGATCGTGATGGATTTGGTGGTGAACCACACCTCGGACGAGCACCCCTGGTTCATCGAAAGCCGCAAATCGGTGGACAACCCCTACCGAGACTACTACATCTGGAAGCCGGGGAAAGACGGCCACGAGCCCAACAACTGGGGCGCCGCCTTCGGCGGCCCGGCCTGGAAATACGACCCCCAGACCGATCAGTATTACCTGCATCTGTTCTCCCCCAAACAGCCCGACCTGAACTGGGAGAACCCCAAAGTCCGGGATGAAGTGTTCAACATGATGACCTGGTGGTTTGACAAGGGGATCGACGGGTTCCGGATGGACGTCATCAGCGAAATTTCCAAGGACCAGCGGTTCCCCGACGGGGAAAAGCACGGCCTCTACGGGGACGGCGGCCCCTATTTCCTGAACGGGCCCCGGGTCCACGAATTCCTGCAGGAGATGAACCGCCGGGTCCTCTCGAAATACGACATCATGACGGTGGGCGAAACCCCCGGCGCCACGGTGGAAAATGCCCCCCGGTACGCCGGGCTGGAGGGCAAAGAACTGAACATGGTGTTTTCCTTTGACCATGTGTCCATCGGGGACGGGCCCCTGGGCAAGTGGACCACCGCCCGCTACGACTTTATGGAGCTGAAAAAGATCCTCAGCCGCTGGCAGACCGGCCTGGACGGCAAGGCCTGGAACAGCCTCTACTGGGCCAACCACGACCAGCCCCGCACCGTCTCCCGCTGGGGCGACGACTCGCCCCGTTCCGCCAAGATGCTGGCCACCTGCCTGCTGAGCCTCCAGGGCACCCCCTACATCTACGAGGGGGACGAGCTGGGGATGACCAACGCCTACTTCAAAGACCTCAGCCAGTACCGGGACATCGAGAGCCTCAACGCCTTCCACGAGCTCACCGGCGCCGGGCTGATTTCGGAGCAGGAGATGATGGAGTGCCTGGCCCTCCGCAGCCGGGACAACGCCCGCACCCCGGTCCAGTGGGACGACTCCCCCAACGCCGGCTTTACCACCGGCACCCCCTGGATTGCGGTGAGCCCCAACTATACCGCCATCAACGCCGCCGCCGAGGCCAAAGACCCCGGCTCGGTGCTCAACTACTACAAACAGATGATCGCCCTGCGCAAGAGCCATCTGGGGCTGGTGTACGGCTCCTTCCAGCCGCTGGCGGAGGATGACCCCCAGATTTTTGCCTACCGGCGCACCCTGGCCGAGACCGGCGAGGACTACCTGATCGCCTGCAACTTCTCGGGCAAAGAGGCAGCTTTTACCATCCCCGCCGACTTTGCCGGGGCGCGGCGCCTGATCGGCAATTACCCCGATTTCCCCGGGCAGGCCCCCGCCGGCGCCGTGACGGTGCGGCCCTTCGAGGCCTTTGTGCTCCAGAAATAAGCCCCCTGCAAGATTGCAAAAAAAGAGACAGGCACCCGCCCGGGGTACCTGTCTCTTTTTTGGTTCAGGCCCGGGGGCCCGCTTGTGTTTCAAAACAGCTGCAGGGAAAGATAATCCAGGAGGGACGCCACCGCAATCCAGGCGGCGGCCAGCAGCGCCAGCACCACCTTGATGGAGAGGACCTGGAAATGCCGCTCCCAGCCTTTCCCCTTCAGGGAGGGCTCCGGCTTTTTGCCTTTCAGCATCAGCATCCCCGCTAGCACAAACAGTTCCAGCGCCACCACCAGAAACAGGCCGTCCTTGGCGGCTTCCAGCCCGCTGGCCAGACGCCGGCTGCTGACCAGCGCACCCAGTCCAAACAGAACCAGCGCTGTCCCTGCCGCCGTCGCCAGGCCGATGGCCAGCGCTTTGGCTGCATCCTTTCCCAGGGCCGCCCAGAAAGAGGGCTGTTTCTTGTCAGGCATGGCGTTTCTCCTTTTCTGCCCGGGGCAGATTACTTTTCACACCGGCGGCAGGCCACAAAGTGGCCCTCCGACACTTCCCGCATGGCAGGTGCCTCGGTGGCACAGGCCTCGGTGGCGTACCTGCACCGGGAGCAGAACTTGCAGCCGGGCGCAGGGTTGATGGGGCTGGGCAGCTCCCCTTCCAGGTGCACCCTCACCTTGCTGCGCTCCTGCTCCACGTCCGGGTCGGGCACCGGGATGGCCGACAGCAGCGCCTGGGTGTAGGGGTGTTTGGGATTGGCGAACAGCTCCTCGGCGGGGGCCAGCTCCACCAGGGCGCCCAGGTACAGCACCGCGATCCGGTCCGAAATGTGCTTGACCATGGACAGGTCGTGGGCCACAAACAGATAGGTCAGACCCATCTTTTTCTGCAGGTCGATCAGCAGGTTGACGATCTGGGCCTGGATGGACACATCCAGCGCCGAGATGGGCTCGTCCAGCACGATGAATTCGGGGTTCACCGCCAGGGCACGGGCAATGCCGATGCGCTGGCGCTGGCCGCCCGAGAACTCGTGGACAAACCGGTTGGCGTGCTCCCGGTTCAGGCCCACCATCTCCAGGCATTCGTAGATCCGCTGGCGGCGCTCCTGCTGGTTTTTCGCCAGGTGATGGATGTCCAGCCCTTCGGCCACGATTTCCGCCACCGTCATCCGGGGGTCCAGGGAGCCGTAGGGGTCCTGGAACACCATCTGCACTTCCTTCTTGAAGTGCTGCAGGTCTTTCCGGGGCATGCGGTGGACATCCTTGCCCTTGTACAGCACCTGGCCGTCGGTGCGGTCATACAGGCCGATGCAGGTGCGGCCGCAGGTGGTCTTGCCGCAGCCCGACTCGCCCACCATGCCCAGGGTCTCCCCCTTGTAGATGTCGAAGGACACGTCGTCCACTGCCTTCAGGACCGCATTCTTGCCCACGTTGAAGTATTTTTTCAGATGCTTTACAGAAAGCAGAACCTCTTTTTCGGTGCTCATTTGGCCTCTCCTTTCAGATTGGGCATCTCCACTTTGGGCGCCATCGGGTGGTGCAGCCAGCACAGTGCATAGTGCCCGTCACCAAAATCGGTCCGGGGCGGCATCTGCTCTTTGCAGATCTTCATGCAGTACTTGCACCGGGTGGAGAAGGGACAGCCCACCGGCGGATTCAGCAGGTCCGGCGGGGTGCCGGGGATGGATGCCAGCTGCTGTTTGTTCTCCAGGTCCAGCCGGGGCACCGAGTCGATCAGCGCCCAGGTGTAGGGGTGCCGCGGCCGGTAGAAGATATCCCGGCTGGAGCCCTTTTCCACGATGACGCCCGAATACATCACCGCGATCTCCTGGGCCATGTTGGCCACCACACCCAGGTCGTGGGTGATCATGATCACCGAGGTGTTGTGGGTCTTCTGCAGCTCCTTGATCAGGTCCAGGATCTGGCTCTGGATGGTCACATCCAGGGCGGTGGTGGGCTCGTCGCAGATCAGCAGCTTGGGGTCACAGGCAAAGGCGATGGCGATCATCACCCGCTGGCGCATGCCGCCCGAGAACTGGTGGGGGTACTGGCGGAACCGCTTTTCCGGTTCGGGGATGCCCACCCGCCGCAGCATCTCGATGGCCTCGGCTTTGGCCTGCTGGCGGTTCATGTTGCGGTGGACCATCAGGTTTTCCATGATCTGCCTGCCCACCCGCATGGTGGGGTTCAGGGATGCCAGCGCATCCTGGAACACGATGGCGCACTCCCCGCCCCGGTAGTGCTGCCACTGTTTTTTGCTGTAGTGGAAGATGTCCTCCCCTTTGTAGAGGATTTCGCTGCCTTCCTTCACCTCGGCCTGGGGCTTTTTGACCAGGCCCATGATGGTCTTGGCGGTCACCGATTTGCCGCAGCCCGACTCGCCCACGATGGCCAGGGCCTCGCCGGTCTTGACCTCAAAGGAAACCCCGCGCACTGCCTTGACCTCGCCGGCATAGGTGTGGAAGGAGACCCGCAGATTTTTTACTTCCAAAATGTCGTTGTTTTCAGCCATACAAAGCGTCCTTTCCGGTAAAATCACACCTTTACTTGCGCAGACGGGGATCCAGCGCGTCCCGCAGGCCGTCGCCCAGCAGGTTGAAAGCCATCACGATGATGCACAGCACCGCGCAGGGGTAAAACAGCTGGGAGGGATAAAAGTCCATGGTCTGCTGACCCTGGGAGATCAAAACGCCCAGGCTGATTTCAGGCGAGGTGAGGCCGATGCCCAGGAAGCTCAGGCCAGCCTCGGTAAAGATGAAGGAAGGAATGGCGGTGGAAGCATCCAGCAGCAGGATGCTCAGCATATTGGGCACATAGTGCTTGAGGATGATGTGCAGCGGGCTGGCGCCCAGCACCTCCGCCGCATAGACATATTCAGACTCTTTCAGCTGCTTGATCATGCCGCGGGTCTGGCGGGCCGTGTTGCACCAGGCTGTGATGCTCAGGGCCACAAACAGGGCAAACAGGTTGTTGCCCAGCACCATCATGATCAGGATGGTGAGCAGCAGGCTGGGCAGCGAGTTGATCACCTCAATGATCCGCATCAGCAGTTCATCCACCCAGCCGCCGAAATGGGCCATCAGCGAGCCGTACAGGGTGCCCACCACCAGTTTGAGGGTGGTGGCCACCAGGGCGATCAGGATGGAGGCCCGGGCGCCCACCCAGACCCGGGAGAACAGATCCCGGCCCAGGCTGTCGGTGCCGAACCAGTACTTGGCGCTGGCGCCCTGGTTCTTTTCGGTCACATTCATGCTGACATAGTCGTACCCGCGGAGGCTGGGACCCACAATCACCAGGATCACCAGCAGGACCAAAACCACCAGGGCCGCCATGGCCACAGGGTTTTTCCGCAGGCGGCGCCAGGCGTCCTGCCAGTAGGAAATGGTGGGGCGGTCAATCTTGTTGGCCTCCTCCATGGTGTAGCCCACCGTCTCAAACTGATCGGGGGTCAGCTGCTTTTCTTTTTCCAGCATCGTCTAATCCCCCTTTCTCAGCGGCGGCCCGAGCCCGGCATGGCAATGCGGGGGTCTACCACCACGTACAGCACGTCGGTGATGAACAGAACCACAATGTACAGCAGGGCCAGCAGCACCGTTTCACCCAGCACAATGGACAGATCCTGGTTTTGGACGGCCGTCACATAGTACTGGCCAATGCCGGGGATGGAGAAGATGCTCTCGATGAAGAAGGAGCCGGTGATGCACATGGCCACCGACATGGGCAGCTGGGTCATCACAGGGATGAAGGAATTGCGCAGGATGTGGCGGCGCACAATGGCGCCCCGGCTCAGGCCCTTGGACTCAGCGGTCAGCACATAGTCCTGGTTGATGACGTCCAGCATGGAGGTCTTGAGCAGGCGGGCGTAGGTGGCAATGTAGGAGAAGCACCCGGTCAGGGTGGGCAGGACGGTGTATTTCCAGCCTCCCAGCCACAGGTCCTGGCCCGAGGGCCAGCCGATGGTGGGGAACCATTTCAGGGTGCCGGCAAACACCTTTTGCAGCAGCAGGCCGAACACCAGGTGCGGCACTGAAATCAACAGCACCGACAAGCCCACCACCGCATAGTCAATTGGTGATCGGGCGTGGGTGGCCGCCAGGATGCCCAGCAGCAGGCCCACCGACACACCCAGCAGCATCTGCTGGATGCCCAGCCGGGCCGAAACCGGCAGCCGGTCCTTCAGCAGGCCGCTGACCGTCTGGCCGGCGTAGACAAAGGACTCGCCAAAGTCGCCGTGGAGCATGTTGTTCATCTGGGTCAGGTACCGCTCCATCACCGGGCGGTCCAGGCCGTAGCGCTCATACAGGGCGGCCCGGGACTGCTCGGGCAGGCGGTCGGCCCGCTGGGTCAGCGGGTCGCCGGGAACCGCCTCCAGCAGGAAAAAGGTGGCCGTCGCAATGATGAAAAGGGTCAGCGCCATCTCGACAAGGCGGCGTATGATGTATTTGGTCATAGAAAGTGCCCCCGTGAATCGATAGATGCACAATAGAGAAGGACTCTGGCGAGTTCTTCTCTATCATGCCGGTTTCATTTGAAATTTTGCGGGAAGCCCTTACAGGCTGTGCCCCCGATTAGAATCCGCGTCCCTCAATGTAGGTGATGTAGAACTCCTGGCTGGCGCCGAAGGAAGACCAGCGGAAATCCTTGACCCAGTTCTGCAGGAAGTACTCCTTGGTGGAGTAGTACAGAGGAATGGTGGCGCAGTCGTCGAACAGGATCTGCTCGCACTGGGTGTAGATGGACAGCCGCTTGGCGTTGTCATTCTCGCCGGCCAGGCTGTCAATCAGGGCGTCGTACTCCGGGTTGCTGTAGCCGCCCGACACCGACACATACAGGCCGGTGTAGAAGGTGTTCAGGTAATCCAGGGGGTCGTTGTAGTCGCTGTACCAGCCGGCGCTGAACAGGTCAAAGTTGCCGGCGTCCCGCTCTGCGGTGAACAGCGAGTAGTCGCCCACCGTGTTCAGCTCCACCTGGATGCCCAGGTTCTGCTGCCAGGTCTGCTGCAGGTACTCGCGGAAGGAGGACTCCTCCACGGTGGAACCATAGGACAGGTAGGTCACCGTCACGGCGGACAGGTCGGTGCTCATGCCCAGCTCGGACAGGCCTTCCTGGAACAGGGACTTGAGGGCGTCATAGTCCCCTGCATACTTGTTGTAATCGGCCAGCATGGGCTCTTCCACCTGGCTGCGGTAGGACTTGCCGTCGAAGGTGATGGCGGGGGAAATAAAGCCGTAGGCCGGCTCATAGCGGCCGTAGACCGCGTCGATCATTTCCTCCCGGTTGAGGCTGTAGCACAGGGCCTTGCGGATCTTCAGGTTGCCCATCAGGCCCGACTTGTCGCCGTTCTTGTGGTCAAAGGCCAGGCAGACCGTGCCGGGGTAGTCTGCCGTGATCATCTGGATCTGGCCGGCCTCGGCCTCGCTCTGGTACTTGCGGGAGTAATCGCCCGAAGTCTGCAGCACGTCCAGCTCACCGTTGTCAAACATGGTGGCGGCGGTGGAGTCCTCCCCCACCAGGTACCAGTTGACGGTCTCCAGATGGGTCTCTGCAGCGTTCCAGTAGTTGGAGTTCTTGGTCCAGACCATCTTGTTGTCTTCCACCAGCTCCGACATGCAGAACGGTCCGTTATAAACACACAGGGTCCAGTCCTTGCCCCACTGGTCGCCGGCAGCCTCGGCCAGGTCCTGACGGGTGGGATACAGCGGCGTTGCCACCAGCTTGGCCTCGAAGGTGGGGTCGGCAATCTTCAGGGTCACCTGGAAGGTGTAGTCGTCCACGGCCACGGCCATCACGCCGTCCGCAGTGCCGGTGCCGTTGTAATACTCCTCGGCGCCCACCACATTGAAGATGAAGGATGCGTAGTCGTACAGGTACTGGGGGTTCACCAGCCGCTTCCAGCCGTACTCGTAGTCATGGGCGGTCACAGGCTGGCCGTCCGACCACTTTGCGTTGGGCTGCAGGTGGAAGGTGTACACGGTGCCGTCGTCCGACACATCCACCGACTCTGCGCCGTCCAGGACGAAGTGCTCGCCGGTGTCATCGGCCACGTTGCGGTACAGGCCCGAATAGCAGGCTGCCATCATCCAGCGCCAGCCCATGTCCTGCACATCGTAGTTGTTGCCGAAGGATGTGGTGCGGATGTTCAGCACCTGGGTGTCCTCTCCGGTGCCCTGTGCAGCACTGGTGACGGCAGCAGAGCTGCCGCCTTCCGAGCCGCCGCAGCCTGCCAGGATGGCGGACAGGCAGGCAGCACCCATCATACCCAGAACCGAGCGTCTTTTCAGTTTCATAGTACTCACTTTCCCCTTTTCTGTATGGATTGCCCTGAAGGCAACGGTTTCAAGCAGCCATGTTCCAGCCTTGTCCAAGGTCAGGCTACAGCTTTCTAGGGCTAATATTATCACTGATGTGATTTAGCTGTCAATCTCTTTCCCGTTTTTTGTAAAATTGATCAAGCTCTATGCATTAAACTGCGCATTTTATCATCAAAAAAGCGAATTTAACGTTTAAACATGAATATTGTTGACAGATCCAGGCGCTGCTGATAATATTAAAATGCATATTAGATATGATCGCCATCTCATACGGCCGCTTCCCCGGATCCGGCCGTATGCATCAAGGAAAGAAGGAACATGAGATGTTAGAGCCGCTTATCTATGGCACCTATGTGCAAATTTTGAAAGATGAGCTTTTGCCCGCCATGGGCTGCACCGAGCCCATTGCCGTGGCCTATGCCGCCGCCATTGCCCGCCAGGCGCTGGGCCAGATGCCTGACCGGGTGACCATCGAGGTCAGCCGCAACATCATCAAAAACGTCAAGAGCGTCGTGGTGCCCCACACCGGCGGCATGCGGGGCCTGGAGGCAGCCTGCGCCGCCGGCATCGTGGCCGGCCGGGCGGACAAGGAACTGGAAGTCATCTCGGAGGTGACCCCCCAGCAGATTGACCAGATTCAGCAGTATGTCAACGACACCCCCATGACGGTGGACTTTGCCAAGTCGGACCTGATTTTTGACATTGCCATCACCGTCTACCACGGGGAGGAATCGGCGTTTGCCCGGATCGTGGATTACCACACCAATGTGGTCTGCGTCCGCAAGGGGGACCAGGTGCTGCTGTCCAAGGAGATCACCGGCAAGACCGAGAGCTCCATGGCCGACAAGTCCCTGCTCACCATCGAAAACATCTTCAACTTTGCCAACGAAGTCCGGATCGAGGACGTCAAAGAGGTGCTGGACCGCCAGATCTCCTACAACATGGCCATTGCGGAAGAGGGCCTGCGGGGGGATTACGGCGCCAACATCGGCAAGGTCCTCCTCAAGACCTACGGCGACACCGATGTGAAGGTCCTGGCCAAGGCCTATGCCGCCGCCGGCTCCGACGCCCGGATGAACGGCTGCGAGCTGCCGGTGGTCATCAACTCGGGCAGCGGCAACCAGGGCATTACATCTTCGGTGCCGGTCATCGTCTATGCCCGGCATCTGGGGGCCAGCCAGGAGCTGCTCTACCGCGCCCTGGTGGTGTCCAACCTGTCCACCCTCCACATCAAGGAGGGCATCGGACGGCTGTCCGCCTACTGCGGGGCTGTGGGGGCCGGCTGCGGCGCCGGCGCCGGCATCGCCTATCTGAACGGCGGGGATTACACCGTCCTGGCCCACACCCTGGTCAACAGCCTGGCCATCCTGTCGGGCACCATCTGCGACGGCGCCAAGGCATCCTGTGCGGCCAAGATTGCCTCGGCGGTGGACGCAGGCATCCTGGGCTATTCCATGTACCAGAACGGGCAGCAGTTCCTGGGGGGCGACGGCATCGTCAAGCGGGGCGTGGAAAACACCATCCGCTGCGTGGGCCTGCTGGCCTCCGAGGGCATGCAGGAGACCGACAAGGAAATTGTCAAGCTCATGATCCAGAAAAACCTGTCGTAACATTTTTGCATTCTTCCGAGCCTCCTGCCTGCGCAGGGGCTTTTGTATTTTGGGGGATAAAAGCCAGGGCAGCGGATGATGCGGCGCGGGTATTACAGGGAGGTTATCCATGAAAAAGACGGCAACGCTCAAAGAAAAAGTCTATAACCATATCATCGAGGACATTGTACAGGGGGAGTTCAAGGCAGGGCAGCTGCTGACCGAGCAGGGGCTGGTGAACCGGTATGCCGTGAGCAAATCCCCGGTGCGGGAGGCGCTGATGATCCTCACCAGCGAAGGGATCCTCACCAATATCCCCCGCTGCGGCTATGAGGTGTTCAGCTTCACGCTGGAAAACATGGCCAACATCATGGAGTTCCGCTCGGTGCTGGAGGATCACCTGCTCTGCAGGACCATCCGGATCATCCGCCCCGATGACCTGGCCCAGCTGCGGGCCATGATCCGCCAGAACGAGCCGGAATCCAACGTCTGGGAGCACTGGCACATCAACGAAAATTTCCATCTGAAACTGGCTTCCCTGGCCAGGAATCAGTACTGCTACCAGGAGCTGCAGCGCTCCATGCGGCTGCTGAAACTGGCCTATGCCCAGTTTTACTGGTCCCAGTGGAACTGTGCGGCCCTGCCCAACGACCTGCGGAACCACACCTTCATCCTGGACGGGCTGGAGCAGGGGGACCTGGGCTTTGCCCGCAGCTGCCTGAAAAACGATCTGGCAGATTTCTGCATCCAATAAGGCGCCAAACGCAAAACGAGCACCCTGGTTCCCAGTGGACCAGGGTGCTCGTTTGTTTTCGGTTTCAGAGGATGGGGCCCGGGGTCAGCCGCCGGCCCGCAGCCGGGCGGCCGCCTTCTGCAGTACATCCCGGACCATCTCGTTTTTCAGCAGCGCAAGGATCAAAAAGTACACCGCGCAGGATCCAAAAACCGACACCGCCACCCGCGGCAGGAAGCCGTCGATGGCGTACCGCGCGGCAGTACAGCAGGCCACAATCCCTGCGCAGCCCACCAGCACCGACCCCACCGACCGGAGGTTGACCTTCAGGTCCACCAGGCCCCTGGCATAGAAGATGCACAGCACCATCGAAACGGCCTCGGCCAGGACGGTGGTGAACGCCGCCGCGTTTTCCTGGAACAGGGGCACCAGGATCAGGTTGAACAGGATGTTTACCAGGGCGCTGACCACGGTGGCGTACATCACATACTTTTCCCGCTTCTGGGGGATCAGGACACAGGCGTTGTACAGCCAGCCGAACAGGCAGACAAACAGCGCCGCGCTGAGGATCTGCAGGGAGGTGGACGCCGGCAGGTAGGAGGGGTCCGAGATCAGCAGCACCACATCCCGGCTCAGGCAGATCAGCCCTGTCACCGCAGGCGCCACCAGCAGCAGCAGGAAATGGAACATCGAGCGGAACAGGCGGTTGTACTCTTTGGTCTCCCCCATCCCGATGTAGTGGGCAAACCGCGGGATGGACACCACCAGCGCCGAGGACAAAAAGGACTTGACGATTTTGTACACCTTCACCGACACCGAGTAGATGCCCACATGGTAGTCATCGGTGAGCAGGCCCAGGATGGTGATGTCCGATTCCACATACAGCATGGTGGCCAGGGAGGTGGCAAAGATGATCAGGATGGGCTTGAGGTGGCGGCCCCACTGGATCCCCCGGACCAGGCGCAGGTCGCAGTACCTGCGGAGCCGGAACCAGTTGAGGCCGTTGGCCCCCACGCTGGAAAATACCGTGATCAGGGCGTACTTGTAGTAGTCCTCCGGCCGCTTGACAAAGAGGAACAGCAGGATCAGCCCCGCCACCTGGAAGGCGATCCCCCGGATGGTGATGTAGCCAAATTCCTCAAAGACGGTGAACACCCACTCGGCGCCGATGGCGGCAAACAAAATCTGGATGCTGAAGATGGCGATCAGCAGCCCGTAGGAGCGGAACCTGGGCACCGCCGCCACCACCAGCACCAGCGCCAGATAGCTCAGGGCCGACGACGCCAGGTTGATGGTGTACATCTGGGAGGCAAAGCGGGAAATCTGTTCCCGGTTTTCCCGCAGCTTGGAGCCTTCCCGGATGGCATAGGTGGAAATCCCCAGCCCCGCCAAAAGGACAAAGTAGCTGCAGACGGAGTTGGCAAAGTTGTATTTGCCCAGGTTCTCCACCTGGAGGACCCGAGACACATAGGGAAAGGTAATGAGGGGGAACAAAATAGAGAGGATGCTCCTGACCCCGCTCATGATGGCATTCATCGTTAAGGATTTTTTCTTCATCTTCGATCGTCCTGACTCCTGCGCCCGGTTCTGCCCTGCTTTCAGCGGGCCCCGGGCCTTTTCCGCCTCAGCTCGAACAGGGCGGTCCAGACCCGCTCAAACAGCCGGGGGAAACCCGGATCATCCCGGTGTAGATTTTCTGCTTTCGGCTCATCCCGTCCCGGTGTTCTTCCAGGCACTGTTTCAGCCCCTTCACATAGGCGCCGTCCGCTTTGTGGCGGACGGTGTAGATCAGGGAATGGATGTTGGTATCAATGATAAAGCCCGACAGGCTGCGGTACAGGGGGGCGGGGGCCGCATCCTTGATTTTTTCCAGGGCGTCGTATTCCCCGCGGCAGATGTCCCAGTAGAGTTTCCCCTTGTCCCCGCTGTGGGTCAGGCTCTCGGGGACAATCCGGTACCGGTACAAGGGCTCATCCACCAGGGCAATCCCCTGGACGTGGACCAGATATTCCAGGATGAAGGTGAAATCTTCGCTCAGCACCTTGGACCGGTCAAACCGGATGTGGTGGTCGGCAAGGATCTGCCGCACAAACAGCTTGTTCCATACGCTGGCCCCCAGGCCCCGCAGCATGGGCACAAACTGCAGCGGGTCGATCTGCCGGGCCCCCCGGGGAAAGTTTTCACAGGCCGCTTCCCCGCCCGGCCGCAGCTCCACCCAGCCGCACATGGCCATCTCGCAGTGGTGCCGCTCCAGGGCGTCCAGCATTTTTTCCAGCCACCGGGGCTCACACAGGTCGTCCGCATCGGCAAAGGCGACATAGGTCCCCCGGGCCTGTTCCAGGCCCCGGTTGCGGGCGGCGGAGGGGCCGCTGTTCTCCTGGGATACCACCACCACACGGCGGTCCCGCCCGGCCGCAGCTTGGCACAGCTGAAGGGTCCCGTCCCGGGACCCGTCGTCCACCACGATCAATTCAAAATCCGGCATGGTCTGGGCCAGAAGGCTGTCCATCATGCTGCCGATGTACTTTTCCGCATTGTAAGCCGGCATAATCACGCTGATTTTCGGTTGGTCACACATCCCGCAACGCTCCCCTTTTTACATCTGATCCCAAATCTGCCGGGCATACCAGCCGCTGCGCAGCCGCCCGGCGGCAGCGGCGCAGTTGGCCAGCATCTGCCGGTAGGACTCGTCCGACACCCCGTCGATGGCTTTGTCCAGGTCCACCAGGCTGTCCACCGTGATGCCCAGGCCATTGTCCCGGATGAAGGGGGCCATGGCCGCCTGGGACCACAGGATCACCGGGATCCCCGCCGCCAGGTAGAGGGAGGTCTTGTGGGGGTCGTTGTACCGCAGGTAGTTGCCGGTGTTGCCGTCGCAGGTCTCGATGCTGGTGCCGTCCCACACCAGGCCGAAGCCCCCCTTCAGCTTGCCCGGCAGCTCTTCCGGCGGGAAGCTGCCCATGTAGTGCAGGCCCTCCACCTGCCCGTCATAGCCGCCGCCGTACAGGCAGATTTCCAGGCTGTTCAGGCTGCACCAGGAGGTATAGAGGAACCCGCTCTTTTCCCGGGAGAGGTTCCCCGCAAAGTGGACCCGCCTTTTCTCCGCCGGGTCTGCCGCCCCCAGGGGGCAGTCGGTCAGGTAGTCGAAAATCTGCAGGTTCAAAAGCCGGGACCGGCAGCCGTTCTCCTTCAGCCAGCGGATCATGGCGGGGTTGTGGGCCACCACCGTGTCAAACTGGTTGAACAGGTGGATCTCTTTTTGGACGGCACGGGCATCCCCCTGGTTGCGCAGGGCGCCCACGTCGTGGATCCACAGCACCGCCTTTTTGGGGACCAGGTACTTGGCAAAGCCCCGGTACAGCTTGCTGTCCACCCCAAAGGGGTACTGGACAATGATCCTGTCCGCCCCCAGCCGGAGCTGCAGCCCCAGCTTGAGGTAGTGCAGCAGCTGCCCGATCCCCCTGCCGTCCACAAGGTAGGCCAGCCGGCAGTCGGAGAAGATCTGAATCAAATCGTTGCGGGCCTTGGGCCCTGCGTAGTTGCCGGAGAATTCCTTGTTTTCCCCGTCCAGGATATAGTTATGTCTCACAGCTGATGCCCTTCTCTTCCTTCTTGTATGCGTAGATATACATCATGGGCAAAGCCCAGAACAGCGTGCAGTGGATGTAGTTGGGATAGATGACCGCGCAGAAAAACAGGCCCATGAACAGGTTGATGACCAGCATCACGGTCAGGCATTCCGCCGCCTGCCGGTTGTGCTTCCAGACGGTGGTGCGGATGCCCTGCACCACCAGAAAAATCGCTGCCAGCTGGATGGCGCACCCGAGGATGCCCGAGGACATCAGCAGGTAGACATAATAGTTGTCCACATAGTACACCTGGTACAGGCCGATCCGGCCCTCGCCGAAGCGGCCGGCCGAGGCATAGACCAGCCCCAGCCACAGCTTGTTTTCCCGCAGCAGCACCGGCAGGTTGATGGAGAACAGGCCCATCCGGTTGGAGTTCACCAGGGCCTGTTCCAGGCTGGTGTGCTGGAAGTAGTTGGCGCCGGCCAGGGCGATCATCCCGAAGATCACGGCCCATTTGCCGAACTCAAACAGCTTCTTCTGTTTGCGGGTCCGGAACCGGAGCCGCCGGGTCTGGTAAAAGGCCACCAGCGCCGCCATGATGCCCAGGGCCACCACCTGGGCGCGGCTGCCGGTGGAGAGGATCAGCACCGCCATCACCAGGTCCACCGCCAGCATCCAGGCTTTTTTCAGCCGGCGGCTTTTGTCCCACAGCAGCAGCGAGCAGGCCAGCACGCACAGCGCCATGCAGGCCGGGATGTCGGGGGAGGCAAACCCATAGGACTCCCGGTACCGCCCATAGCGGTCAAACAGGCGGGTGATGTTCTGCAGGAAGGCCCCCGGCTGGAAATACAGGCCGAACAGCCCCAGTTCTCAAAATCCTGGATCAGGTACAGCACCTTCCCCGGCGCGATGCCGGCGCGGCGGAGGTCGTCCGCCGTGATTTTGGCGGTGGCTACCACCAGGTCATAGGGTTCCAGCTCCGCCCGCTCCATCACAAAGATATTTTTCTTCCGGATGGAGGGGTGGAGGGCAAACCACCTGGGCTCGGTGCGCAGGTAGTACCGGGCCTGCAGCCGCAGCGCCGGCTCCAGCAAAGGCCCATGGCCCTTCACCATCCGGGTGTCATCGTACAGGATGGCGACGGCATGCCCCCGCTCCGCCATGTAGTTGGCGTACTGGTACACGACCTTATAGCCGCCCATGGCCCGGTTGGTGGCATTGGGCAATACAAACGCAATCTTCATGGAACTGTACCTCCTTGTGTCGGGGGATGCCGGGCCGGTCAGTACCGCCCCAGCAGGACGCAGAGCTTGAGCATCAGGGTGCCCTCCCGGGTGGTGCGGACAAAGCCCCGGTCTGCAAACAGCCGCAGGCGGTTCCAGAGCGTTTCCTTATAGTCCCGCACCTGCCGCACCTGTGCCGCCGTATCCGCCGGCATGTACCCAAAGCTTTTTCTCCAGCCCAGGTTTTCCCCCTGTACCCACTGCAGCCGGGGCTCCTGCTCCTGGTATGCCCGCAGCACCTGGAGGGTGCCGTCGCTGGACCCGTCGTCCCGCACCAGGCAGCTCACCTCCACCCCTTTCTGCGCAAAAATCGTGTCCAGCTGCTTCTGGATGTATTTTTCCCCGTTGTAGCCGGACAGCAGCACCTGTACCCTTTTCATATCCCCTCAGCCTTTCCACATCTTGACCCGATTCCAAACCTTTTTCGCCAGCCGGTAGCACCCGGTGCGATAGGCGAGCTCCCGCCCCAGCCGCAGCCCCCGGACCTTCAGCGATTCCGGGAAATACCGCTGGAACACCTGCCGGGCCGGCTGGGTGTTCAGGGCGTCGAAAAATTCCTCCCGGGTGAAATGCAGAGTCTCCTGGTAGCTCTTCTCCACCTGGGGTTTGGGGCTGCGGACCTCCCCCACCAGGAACTGGTCCTGGATTTCCGCAAAGATCCGGCGGCCCTTGTCCGAGTTCACCGACACCCGGCTGACCCCCTTTTCAAAGGACATGGTGTCGGGCACCAGGTCCTCCCGGAAGCAGTCCCACAGGGTGAAGTCGCTGCAGTGGTATTCGCTGCGGAACTTGCAGTCGCTGCAGCTGGGCCGGTCGCAGACCCCCGAGAAAAAGACCCGGAGGAACAGGTCCGACTCGATGCCCCGGTGGTACTCTTTCCCGGCCTCCGGGTAGATGGAAAAGGTGGAATAGGAATAGCCGTAGGCCTTGTCCCGGAAGCGGATGTGGCGGATCTGTTCGCCGGGGTGGGTTTCCTGCCGCACCTCCAGGCACTTGTGGAACACCAGGGGGGAGGGCACCGCCCGGCACTCCACATCCACCGTCACCAGCTTGTCGTATTCCCTGGGCAGGAACTGCTTCAGCCCCCCGATCTGGCGGGGGTGCCGCTGAAGCAGACCCACTGCCCCTGGTCCAGCAGCTTTTTGGCCTGGGCGAAGGTGTCCCGGATCTCGCTCTGGATGTATTTGGAGCTGCGGAACCGGGCCAGCTCACCGGTGGTGGCGGCCGAAACATGGGCCACGTTCCACTGGCCGTCCACGAAGGCAGCGCCGAAGACGGTGCCCCCCTGTTTCAGGACGTACTCGGCAATGGGGGTGAAAGCGTCCCCCGAGGTGCTCTCCCGCAGGGGGGCCAGGTTGCGGTGGATGGGCTCATAGTCCAGGGGCCGGGCCAGGCATTCTTCCACATCTTCTTCCCCGGTGATCAGCCGGCCGGTGACCCCCAGGGTCTCAAACAGGGAGTCCAGCCGGTTGTTGGTGCACAGCAGCCCCTCTTTCCGGATCCGCCGGGAGGTGAAGAAGGTCTTGCGGTTCAAAATCGAAAAGACGCTCCCGTGGAAAGAGTCGGTCACAATGTACCGGGCGTTGCGGATCAGGTTCAGCAGTTCCCCCGGCCCCACGTCAAAGGGGGTTTCGTCCGCGTAGCCCTCGTCCGCCCTGATGTACTCGTCCAGGTGCAGCAGCGCCACAATCTTGCAGCCGGTCTTTTCCCGCAGGCGGCAGGCAAACCGGCGGTCTGCGGTGTTGTTGCCCAAAAAGTAGCACAGGATGTAGCCCCCCGGACCACCGGCTCGGGCGGCTGGATGCACATCCATTCCTCTGCCGTAAACAACAGGGTGGGGTCGCACACCAGCCGGGCATCCAGCCCGGCATAGCTGCGCACCATCTCCACCGCCGATTTTTCCCGCACCGGCAGGTACTGGATCCGGGACAGGAAGGCCCGGGCCCGGGGCACCAGCCAGTCGGGGAGGAAGTTGGTGCCGAAGCTGGTGGCGTAGGCGATCTTGTTCACCCCGTCCGGCACCCAGGTGAGGGTGTAGTAATCCGCGTCAATGTTGGAGGGCAGCCACAGCTGGTCGCTGCCCACCAGGACGCTGGAACACCCCGCACAGGCCCGGGTCAGTTCCTCCCGGGAATGCCACACCGGCGACAGCCGGAAATGGGCCTTCTGGAATTCCAGGAACTTCCGGCTGCGCACCGCCAGGTTTTTCCCGAAGGTCTCCCGGTGGAGGCTCCTGCGGACCTTTTTCCCACAATCCGCAGGATGGTCCCGGTGAACACCTGGGGGTTATGCCACTGTTTCAGGTAGAACCGGTTCTTGGCCCGGTCGATCCCCTGCCGCAGCCCGTCGATGGCAATGTTCTCGCAGGGGATCTGCCAGTCGTCCAGGATCTTCTGGGCGGCATACGCCTGCAGCATGCTGCCGTAATTCGGGTGAAAGTAACACGTTACCAGACCGACTTTTTTCATTTGCACCATCCCTCTGTTTCCCGCATCAGCCTTTTCCGGCCAGCGCTTCCCTGTACATCGCCCGGTATCTCTGTTCCATCACCGATGCGTTGTATTCCTGTTCCACTTCCTGCCTTGCCCGCTCCTTCATGGCCTGCACCTGGTCCGGGTGGTCTTTGGCCAGGCGGATGGCCTGGACATAGTCTTCCTCGGCGGGGCAGACAAAGCCGTTGACCCCGCTGTGGATCACGTCGTGGTTGCCCACCACGTCGCTGACCACACACAGCACCTCGCAGTACATAGCTTCCAGCAGGGTCAGGGGCAGCCCCTCCCACAGGGAGGGCAGCAGCAGCACATCCGCCTGCTCCAGGGTCCGCAGGGCCTGTTCCCGCTTGACCCAGCCGGTGACTTCCAGGTTGGGGGCGGTCAGCTGGGACCGCAGTTCCCCGTCCCCCACCCAGACAAACCGGACGTCCGGCATCCGCCGGGCAATCCGGTCGGCCAGGGCGGGGTTTTTCTGCTGGCAGATCCGGCCCACCGTGCAGACGGTGAAGGGGTGCCGGGCCGGCGGGTTCTCCCGCAAAAAGGCGTCGATGTCCCGCAGATTCACAGCGTTGTTGATCTGGCGGGCCCGGCGGGTCAGCCGGAGGGCCTGCCGATACTCCCCGGCGCTGCAGCAGACGGTGGTGCAGGGGATCCTGGCCAGGGCGTATTCCATGGCGAAATACACCTGCCGGCGCAGTTTGCCTGCGTTGGTCATCAGGAAGCTGTAGCCGTGGGGGGTATAGAACAGGGGCGTCTTTTTGAAGGCAAAGGCGATGCGGCCGATGGCCCCCGCCTTGCTGGAATGGAGATGGACCAGGTCGGGCTTTACTTCCCTGTAAATCCGCGCCAGCTCCCGGCCCGCCCTGATGTCGTCCCCCAGCCGGATGGACCGGACAAAGTGCTCCACCGGGATCAGGTGGATCCGGGGGTCGAACATTTCCCGGAAGCCTTCCGGCGTCTGGGGGCGCACCCCGTAGGCCAGGTACACCTCAAAGTGGCTGGCCAGCTCATTGCACAGCAGAAGGCAGTATTCAAACACACCGCCCCCGAAGGCTTCGGTGACAAACAGCAGTCTGGGCTTTTTCTCCATGGGGTCCTCCTTGCTCCTTTCCCTTCCGGGCCTGCGGTCCCCGATGGGGTTTTACAGGTCCGAGAAGAGCTTTTTCTGATACAGGCTCTCCTCCAGCATCTTCTGGAAGCTGGCCCGGACGGCGGCGGCGTCCTCCTTGTAGGTCATGCCGTACCAGGTGTCGCCGGTGGGCAGCACCTGCACCGACAGCCGGCCCGCCTCCACCAGGCGGCCGATGAAGGTGGGGATCAGGTACTCCGCCCCCAGGGGGTCGGCGGGGACTTCCTGGCGGAAGAATGCCTCAAAGCCCTCCGCCAGCAGATCCAAAAAGCCGGGGGTCAGACCCCACATGTTCATGGACACCAGGGCGTTCCCGTCGATGGCTCTGCCATCCACCTGGGCGCCGCCGGCAACTTTGTGGATGTTCTTGGTCTCCACCACCCGGGTCAGATGGCCCTGGTCGTCCATCCGGCACAGGCCGCGGGTCACCCCGCCGTGCTCGGACAGGGTATTTTTCAGCACAAAGCCGGCCATGCAGGCCTCGCCGCCTGCGGCCAGGTATTCGTGCACCTTCCGGAACCCCTCCTTGCCGTAGTAGTCGTCGGCATTGATGACCACAAAGGGGGTGTCGATCTTGTCCCGGGCGGCCAGGATGGCCTGGCCGGTGCCCCAGGGTTTGGTGCGGCCCTCGGGCAGCGGGCCGGGGATCTGGCGGATGTCCTGGAAGGCATAGTCCACCGTCACCCCATGCCGGGCGCAGACTGCGGCCATCCGGTCCCCGATGGAGGCCCGGAAGGCCTCCTCAATGTCCTTGCGGATCACAAAGACCACACGGCCGAAGCCGGCTTCCACTGCGTCGTGGACCGAGTAGTCCATGATGATGTGGCCGGCGGCGTCCACAGGTTCCAGCTGCTTGATGCCGCCGCCGAAGCGGGAGCCGATGCCGGCCGCCATAATGAGCAACGTTGTTTTCACGCTGAGTCTCCCTTCTCTGAACCGTCCTGTTTATTATGCGCCGTACATCCGGAATACTGCCGCCACCGTCTTGAAAATCCGCTTCCAGTCCAGCAGGAAGCTGCGCTCCCGCATGTACTGGACGTCCAGCTCCATCCACTGGTCAAAGGTCAGCTCGTTCCGGTTGGGCTGGATCTGCCAGATGCAGGTCAGGCCCGGGGTCACATACAGCCGCTGCCACTGGTACTCGTCGTACTGCTCCACCTCCCGGGGCAGGGCCGGCCGGGGGCCCACCAGGCTCATTTCACCCTTCAGGATGTTGAACAGCTGGGGCAGCTCGTCGATGCTGGTCTTGCGGATGAACCGGCCCACCCGGGTGATCCGGGGGTCGTTCTTCATCTTGAAGGCCGGGCCGTCCATCTCGTTGTGATGGAGGATCTCCTGGAGCTTTTCCTCGGCGTTGGGGACCATGGAGCGGAATTTGTACACTTTAAAGGGTTTGCCCTGCCGCCCGATCCGAATCTGGGAGAAAATGGGGCTGGCGCCCGGGCTGTCGATCCAGATCACTGCTGCCACGATCAGCATCGGGACAGCCAGTACCGTCAGGGCCAGCACCGAGAAGATGATATCCTGGGTGCGCCGGCCAATCCAGTACCGCCGCTTGCTCTTGACGATTTTGTGGTGGTTCAGCTTTTCACGCTGACGGCCGGTCCCCTGGGCCGGCTGGTCGAAATAGGTCTGTCCGTGCATCTGCGCCTGCATCATGTCTGTGTAGTTCCTCCAATCGTTTCAGGTTTTTCAAAAGGGCATAAGGAAAGGCTGCCCCCCTCCCCATGGCTTCAGGTTTGGAAAGCGGCCTTGGATGGTTTTGGATCACGTCTTCCAGCAGGGGCCGGCTCAGCAGCAGCTCCTGGTAGTCGGCGGTCAGCTGGGCGCCGATCTGCAGGTCGGTGAGGTTGACCACCGAGTTGTTGGAGGCCGACACGATATAGATGCTGGAAGTGGCCTTGTACTGGGGCTCGGCCAGGAAATAGGTATAGCCAAAGGCCAGGGCGGCGCCCAGGATCAGGCAGAGGGCGATCTGCCACACATGGCCCCACAGGACGTAGAACAATTCCACCAGGTCGATTTCGTCCTCGCTGCTCAGGCGCCGGGCCGGATCAGCCGGCTGGGCCGGCAGCGTGGAACGGAGGTTTTCTTTTTCCATAAATGCAATCTCCTGCTCTAGATTTCTTCATAAAACAACTGCAGAATGGTCTGCTCCAAGCTGTCCTCGCTCAGGTTATAGGCCCAATAGCCATCTTCCACCGTATTTTCCCCGTCGATGGTCAGCAGGGGCAATCCGGTATAGCGCTTGAGCCGGTCTGCCACATCCACCGCCCTGCCGCTGGCAATGTCGGTGATGACATAGTCGGACAGCTCCTCATAGGCGGTCACCGCAAAATCCGGGGACATCCCCTGGATCTGCTCTTCAAAGGCCTTCAGGAACTGGCGCTGGCGCTCCATACGGGCCAGGTTGGTCTGGTCGTCCACATCTTTGCGGCTGCGGACGTAGGCCAGGGCCTGTTCCCCGTTCAGGGTCCCCGTCTCCCCCTCCACCAGGGAGGGGTCCACCGCCGAGAAGTCGGAGGTGATGGTGAGGGTCACGCCCCCGATCAGGTCCACCAGGACCCCGATGCCCCCATGTTCAGGGAAAAGTACCCGTCGATGGGCTGGTCATCCAGCATCATGGACACCGCTTTCACGTTGTTCTCGCAGCTCTGCTCCCGGCCGTTGCCGTAGGCGTGGGCCAGGGCGATCTGCTGGCGGATGGTATAGGGCACGGTGCCCATCATGCTGATGACCGGCACTTGGACCATGCTGTCCCGGTTGATCTGAAGGATCTGCCAGGTTTTGGCCGCGTCGTCCAGCACCAGCAGCATCTGGGCGTCGGCCTGGCCGCCGGCAATGTAACTCTGGGTGCCCACCGCCGGCCCCATCTCGTCGATGCCCAGGAACAGGTAGCTCTCCACGCTGCCTTTCTGGCGGTAGGTCCTGCCCTGGTATGTGATCTCTTTCAGCTCCGCCTCGGTCCGGTGGTCGCCGGTGGGGTAGCTGCCGGCGGAATCGTTCCGGTAGCGGCTGTCCTCCCAGCGGCCCAGAGCAAAGGCGCCGCCCCCCAGGGCTGCGCCCGCCAAAACCACCAGGCCGGCTGCCTTCAGCAGATCCCGCCGGCTGATCCACCGGTCTCCCCGCCGGCTCACAGGGTTCCCTCCCCCGCCGCCGGCTCCAGCAGCCAGGCAGCGTTTTGGTCCATCCGGTCCACAAAGGCCTGGCCCAGCTTCCGGCAGATCACCCGCCGGCCCTCCTCCAGGTTGGGCGGGCGGCTGGTCAGGTTATGGCAGTCGCTGCCCAGCAGCGGATACCGGGCCCCCCGCAGCAGCTCCAGCCCCAGTTTCCGGCTTCTCCACCGGAGCAGGGTCCCTGCGTTCACCTGGAATCCCACCGGCAGCTCTTCCAGCTGCCACAGCTTTTCCAGGTTTTTGCGGCTGCCGCAGAACCGCTCGGGGTGCACCAGCACCACATGGTAGTTCCGGTCCAGCACCAGGGCCTCCACCTCTTCGGTCTGGAAGTCGTTCCACTGGGTGAAGGGCATTTCCAGCAGCAGGGTCCGGGTTCCCGGGATGCACAGCCGGGAAAGCCCCCGGCGCCCGCTGATCCCCGAAAAGCAGGCCACCTCCGCCGCCGGGACAATCCGGGGCAGGCCCTCCGGCAGGACGGCCTGCAGCCTTTCCAGGGCGGCGGCGCGGCGGTCACAGAAGGTGCCAATGGAGTTTTGGTCGGCGTAGTAATGGGAGGTGGCGCACACCACCTCCACCCCCTGCCGGGCCTGCCGGCGGAGCATCTCCACCGAGGTTTCCGGATCCGGGCTTCCGTCATCCATCCCCGGCAGGATGTGACAGTGCAGGTCAATGATCTTCTTTGTCTGCATGGAGACAGCTGCTCCTTTCCCGTCTTCATTCAGACGCACGGCTGCGGCCTTCTGTCCCGGAGCGCTCCTGCTCCCCGGCCGCAGCCCGGTTTTTCCTTGCTGGTATAGTTTACCATATTCCGGTATCGTTTTTAATGAAAGTACGACTTTTGTGTCTGAAGAAAAAATCCGTTCTGCGGTCAAAATATAGGTCATTTTTACCAATGAATTTCCATTTTCGTCCTTCTTTCGGCCGGCGTCAAAGATTCAGAAAAAATAGTTGACATGAATCGTCCAGTTTCATGGTTTTTTCTGTCGAAATTCACGAAAGTGAACCAACCCTCCTTTTTGGTTGGCTTCCCAACCATTTTCGGCCTTGAGACGAGCAAAACAAAAAGCACCCTGGTTCCAGTATGGATCAGGGTGCCGGGAATCCATTCAAACTCCATGGCCGCAGCGCCGCCGGCCCGCAGAAAAACGGGCAGGAGGCTTTTCCTTTTTACAAAACCGCTTCCAGGGCATCCAGGGAGACGTCCAGCCCCCTGGCCTTTTCCAGGCCCGGCCCGGCATGTCCGCCCTCCAGGTCCAGCCGCAGCACCCGGGCCGTCCAGTCCACCCCGCGGACCGTGCCGGTCACCGTCCGGTACCGGCCCAGGGGCGGGTCGGTCTGGCAGAGGGGGTCGGCGTGGAAATACCGCACCGTCACCTGCTGGCCCCGGGCCAGCCCCGCCAGTTTCGCAGACAGGGCAGCCTGCTCCTCCTCCGCCAGGCCTGCCCGGGGCACCAGCCGGGTCCGGGCGCTCTCCTCCGACAGTTCCTCGTCAAAGCCCCGCAGGGCCGCAAAAGGGCTGAAAATCTTGGCCCGGCTCCCCAGGGACATCCGGGGATGTTTGGGGGAGGGCTCGGGCCGGGACAGGGGCAGGATGTCCCCGTATTTCTCCATCACCGCCCGGCCCTCCGGGGTGTCCTTTGCAAAGTCATTCGTCATTGCTCTGTTTTCCCTGCTGCAATCGGAACGACGTTTATCCGATTGCTCCTCTCTTCAGGATACCGGTCTGCATTTTTTGATACTGAAACGATATAGGAAAAAGGCCAATCGCCAAACAAAGAGATCAGAACAATCAGTCCATTATCGATGGTATGTGCCATCCCGATCAAATGGACCGGGGAGGGAAATTGCAGTTTGGCCATTTCCTCTTGCAATTCTTTTGGAAACAGACCCACTTGTTTTGGACGTGGACATTCTTGCTCAAATTTTCCGCAGATCGCATCGTGCAGGACGCCTCGGATTTCTCTGGCCGTCTCGTCTTCCAGGTATCTTTCTCCCAGCGCACAGACCGCATACTCATACCCAATCTTCAATGCTTCCATGTAGAATCGCTTCCAGTCCATTTCCCTTTCATAGCGAATCTGCGGGACATAACTTACTTCTTCCGTACTGTTCGGCGCCTGGGCAAGAAGCCTTTCTTGTTCTTCCGGTTTCAAATGCTTTCTGGCAAGGGTTTTCCTGAGGCAGTTTTCAGCCTCCTCCTTTGTGGCTGCAACAACATGAATTTTCGTTGTTTTCTCATCCACTGCTTCCGTTGTGACCCTTGTCACCACATGAGGATTCAAATCCAAATCCATGTGGACTTTATTCCCATACTGGTCTTCTCCCTCGCTGAAAGCATTGGGGATAACCCCATTCTGGCTTCGGAGCCCCAAATGCTGCCGGATCAGTTTGAACAATGCACTGTTGACAACGTGATTGTCCACATATCTGCCCAAACCGCTGTTGCATCGTTTGCATACGCAGTCCAATTTCAAGTCGCGGTTTCCCAGCGCCTCAGGGATGATATGTTCGATACTCCACTGATTCTTTGGGTCAAACTCGTTTTCTGATTTTCCGCAGAAGATGCATCGTTTCATATTTTCCTCACTCTGCCTTGTGGCCGCCGATGCGGCCGTTCCGGTCCCGCATGGTGGCCCCCTCCAGGTAGTTGGTGCCCTTCAGGACCGCATTCTTGCCGAACTTCTTTTTCAGGTCCAGCAGGGTCTCCTGGAGGCTCTTTTCCTTTTCCAGTTTGGAGGTGTCGGTGAAAAAGTCGGTCTGGAAGATCCCCTGGTCCTTCACCACCCGGTTGGCGGTGAGGGTCAGCCGGCGGACCGTCAGCTTGGGATTGGCGATCTGGTCAAAGAGCTTCAGCACTGCCTCGCTGAGCTGGCTGCCCAGGTTGCTGGGGGCCTCCAGCCGGGTGCTGCCGTGGGCCGGCTTGGGCAGCCGGCGGCCGTACCGGTCCATCTGGACCGGGCCCCGGTAGCCGCCGGTGTCGCAGTTTTCCCGGTCGTAGCCGATGTCCAGGGTCAGGCCGTCGGTGACCAGGCCCTTGTCGGTAAGCTGGTAGACCATGCTGTCCACCATCTCCTGGACCACAATCCGGGCCTTTTCATAAGGATAGGGGCTGGACAGCACCTGCCCCTCGCACAGGCTGCTGGACTCGGGGCGGTAGGCGTTGATTTCCTTCATGCCGCAGGGCTCCAACCCCCAGGCGTGGTCGATGAGGATTTCCGCGTTGACCCCAAACTCCTGGTACAGCAGGTCCTCGCACTGGACGCTGGCCCGGGCCAGCTCCCCCATGGTGTGGATGCCGTGGTGTTCCAGCCGGCGCACCGTACCGGGACCCACCTGCCAGAAGTCAGTGAGGGGCCTGTGGTCCCACAGCAAGTACCGGAAGGACTCCTCATCCAGTTCCGCGATCCGCATCCCGTCCTGGTCGGGGGCGGCGTGCTTGGCGGTGATGTCCATGGCCAGCTTGGCCAGGTAGAGGTTGGTGCCGATGCCGGCGGTGGCGGTGATGCCGGTGGTGTACAGCACCTCCCGGATCATGGTCTTGGCCAGCTCGCGGGCGGTCATCTTGTAGTGGTCCAGATAGGGGGTGGCGTCGATGAACACCTCGTCGATGGAGTAGACTACAATGTCCTCAGGGGCGATGTACCGCAGGTACACCCCGTACACCTGCCGGGATACCTTCTCATAATAGGCCATCCGGGGCGGGGCCACCAGGTAGGCGATTTCCAGGGCGGGATCTTTGGCCAGGGCGTCGGCGTCATAGGAGGGGTCGGACAGGCAGTACTTCCCCTCTTTCCGCCGGGCGGCGCCGCTGCGGATGGCGGCCCGCAGCCGGGCGGCGTTGGCCTCCTTCACCTTCTGCACCACCTCGAACAGCCGTGCCCGCCCCGGGATCCCCAGGGCCTTCAGCGAGGGCGACACCGCCAGGCAGATGGTCTTTTCGGTGCGGCTGGCATCCGCCACCACCAGGTTGGTGGTCAGCGGGTCCAGGCCCCGGGCGGCGCACTCCGCCGAGGCATAGTAGCTCTTCAGGTCAATGGCAAGGTAGGTGCGCGGTTTCGGCATGGATGCTCCCCTCTTTTACCGGACGGTCTTTTCCACGAACCACCGGCCCAGCCGGCCGGTGAACCGGGGGTCGATGTGCTCGAAAAACAACAGCTTCTCTTTGCCCTGGATCAGGACGGTGAAGCAGTCCCCTGCCAGCTCGTTCCCCGCCATCCCCGCCGGGCGGAAGTCCCGCACCTTTTCGATGGGGAAGGTGCGGCCATCCGACCAGGTGATGGCCACCGGCTGCATATACCCGGTGGAGTCAAATTCCGAGGTCACCTTTACATACACCCGCTGGGTATGGGGGCGGCCCGCCCCTGTGCGCTTTTCTTTCACCTGGATCACCTTCCCAAACTTTCCGGTTTTACTCTATCCCTATGATACCGCGTTTCCATTGCGTTGTCAATTATATGTTGTAAAACAACTTTTTGTTTTGCATCAACAGCAAGTGCAGCAGGAGAGCCCCGGGCCGGGGCAGCCGGCGGGGCCCTTTCTTGCCGTTTGGGCGGCGCCATGCTATAATGCAAAAAAGGGCGAACGCGCCCTTTTGGCAATCCAACGTTACCCCTGAGAGAAAGGCGGGACAGCCCATGACCCTGCGCCATATCCGCATCTTTGTGGAAATCTACCGCACCTGCAACATCACCCACGCCTCCGAGGCCCTCCACATGACCCAGCCCTCTGTGACCCGGGCCCTGCAGGAGATGGAGCAGCACTACCACGTCCGGCTGTTTGAGCGGATGTACCACCGGCTGACCCCCACCGAAAGCGCCCGGCGGCTTTACCCCCAGGCCTTGTATCTGCTGGAGAGCTTTGACCGGATCGAGGACCAGCTGAAAAGCTGGGACCAGCACGGCCTGCTGCGGGTAGGTGCTACCGTGACCCTGGGCAGTACCCTGCTGCCCGGGCTGGCAAAGCAGTTTGCCCAGCTCCACCCCGCCACCCGGCTGGAAGTCCAGGTGGCCAACGGCAGCGCCCTGGCCGACGCCCTGTGTGAAAACCGGCTGGACCTGGCCCTGCTGGAAAACGGGGTGCCGGTGAAGGAGCTCCACTGCGAATTCCTGGGCTCGGACCAGCTGTGGGCGGTGGCGGCCCCGGATTCCCCCTGGGGCGGCACCGATGCCCTGTCCGCCCGGCAGCTGGCGGACAGCCCCCTGCTGGTGCGGGAAAAGGGCAGCACCGCCCGGGCTGTGCTGGAAAACGCCCTGGCCGAGGCGGGGTTTTCCCTCCGCCCCGCCTGGGAGAGCGTCAGCGCCGAGGCCCTGATCCAGGCGGCCCGGCTGGGGCTGGGGATCGCCATCCTGCCCGAGGCCATCGCCCGGCGCTGTGCCCGGGATGGCGGGCTCTGCCTGCGGCAGATCCAGGGGATGACCCTCCAGCGCCGCCACGCCCTGGTCTGGCACAGGGAAAAATACATCACCCCCATGATGGAGCAGTTCCTGGCCCTCTGCCGGGAATCCCTCTGAACCGGTTTCCGGGCCCCCTTCGGCGGAAGGGGCCTCTTTTTTTGCACCATGCCGGTTTCGCATAGCAGATATGCGGCGTCGGCATTTTACATTTTGGCACCAATTGGGTATCCTTGTGACAGCCTTTTACACCACACAGGAGGAATCTATGGAACAGGAAAAACGGTCCAAAATACTGGTGAAGCTCTTTTTCTCCACCCTCTACCTCAGCGCCTTTACCTTCGGCGGCGGGTACGTCATCGTCACCCTGCTGAAGAAAAAATTCGTGGACCAGTACCACTGGATTGAGGAAAACGAAATGCTGGACCTGGTGGCCATCGCCCAGTCCTCCCCCGGCGCCATCGCGGTAAACGGTGCCATCGTAGTGGGGTACAAGCTGGCGGGGATGCTGGGGGCCATCGTCGCCATCATCGCCACCATCATCCCGCCCTTTGTGGTCATCTCGGTGATCTCGGTGTTTTACGCTGCCTTCCGGGACAACTTCCTGGTGAGCAAGGTGCTGGAAGGGATGCAGGCCGGGGTGGGGGCCGTCATCGCCTCGGTGGTGTGGCAGATGGGCACCGACGTGGTGCGGAGCAAGAGCCCCGCCTCCATCCTGATCCTGGCGGGGGCCTTCGCCGCCGACTGCTTTTTCAAGGTGAACGTGGTAATTGTGGTGCTGGTCTGCGCCCTGCTGGGCGTCGTCCGCACCCTGCTGGCCCGCCGGAAGGAGGAAGTGAAATGATTCTCTTGCAGCTGTTTTTGAGCTTTCTCCAGATCGGGGCCTTCAGCTTCGGGGGCGGCTACGCCGCCGTCCCCCTGATCCAGAGCCTGATCGTCACCCAGCACGGCTGGCTGTCCATGCCGGAATTCACCGACCTGATCACCATCTCCCAGATGACCCCCGGCCCCATCGCCATCAACTCCGCCACCTTTGTGGGGATCAAGATCGCAGGCACCCCGGGGGCCGTCGCCGCCACCCTGGGCTGCATCCTCCCCTCCTGCGTCATCGTCACCCTGATCGCCCGGCTCTACTTAAAATACCGCAACCTGGCCCTTTTGCAGGGGGTGCTGGGTTCCCTGCGGCCCGCCGTAGTGGCCATGATCGCCTCGGCCGGCATCTCGATCCTGATCACCGCCTTCTGGGGCACCGACGCTGTCATCGCCTTCGCCGCCACCAACTGGGTGATGATCGCCATCTTCCTGATCTGTCTGGTCCTGCTTTTGAAGTGCAAGCTGGACCCCATCCTGGTGATGGTGCTGGCCGGCGTGCTGAACCTGGCGGCGGCCGCTGCCGGGCTGTCCGCCTGAACCTGTACCCATAAAAAGAGCACCCTGTTTCTGAACTGCTCCAGTAAAAGTAGACAATGAAAAAAGAAGGCCTCCTGTGGTAGAATAAAACTACCATAGGAGGTCTTTGCTATGCCGAGAAAATACAGC
>CAJFNF010000001.1 GCA_904394215.1 uncultured Faecalibacterium sp. | reverse complement strand
GGCTGTATTTTCTCGGCATAGCAAAGACCTCCTATGGTAGTTCCATTCTACCACAGGAGGCCTTCTTTTTTCATTGTCTACTTTTACTGGGGCGGTTCAAGAGGAAGATCTTTTTCAGGTAGCTGTATTTCGTATAATGCACGTTATACGAAATACAGGGGAGCGAAAAAGCCCATTTGAGCCGCTTTTGGCTCTTTGGGCCTTCCGAGCCGCCGTCTGCGGCCCGACTGACTTTAAAATCATGGATGATCAATAAATTGCATTTGGTTTGATTTTTTATTATTTACAAACAAACATTGAAACAGCCTCCAGGTTTATCTGGAGGCTGTTGGTTCTTGCTAATGCAGTTACTTTACTTTTTCATGTATAACGATGGTTTCGCTCAATTCGGTTCAGTGCATTTGCTTTGTTGAAATGCTTGGGACGCATTGCGGCAATACAGATTGCTTTTACTTGTCCTGCTGTACACTTCTTATTGGATGATATTTACTCTTTCATTGCACGGTACATCTTTGCTGCATACCATGCTACTGCGGCAGTCATCACAGCCATCACAACTTCTGCAACTGCAACCGATACATTAGCCAGCAGCACAGCTGCGAAGTCCACTACAAAATGAACGCCGAAAGCTGCCCCATACCAGCGGCCGCTCTTTTCCTTGACGGCCTGATAAATCAAAATGGACAAGGAAATTTGCAGACAAATTGCGATGATGCGCTCAAATCCTGCAGCAAAAAAGAGGGAAGCCGGTGTTTGCCAGAGCACAGACAAGCCTTGAACGGCGGCTTCACGGGAGGCCTGGTCCAGGCCCTCCAGGATGCCATTCATAGAGCCATTATTGATCATCGTTGCATTGACCAGATTGTTGATGGATGTAATTCCAAGCAGAAACATGGCTTCAATGCCGCCGTGGCCAACACCGTACATCCATGCATTCTCTTTGGTCAGCTGATTTCGCATAATGTATTTCATGCCGAGAAAACGGCCGGTTTCCTCGAAAAGTGCAGCCATCAACGCCCCATAAAGAGCGTACAGAAAAATATTTCCTGTAATCAAAGTTCCGGTGGAGCCCAGGACAACCGAGTGTACCATGCTCTCCAGAAACAGCGCAAAAAACAGGAAGATCAAAAGGCCTGTGGCAAAACTGAAAAATGAGGCTTTCTTTTTACGCCAAAGATAAACAAAGAGACCAATGGGCAGGCCAAAGCTGACCACCAGTGAAAACATCATTCCTAGAACGCTGCCAATGGATACAGGTTGCAATTCCATTTGTAGAGACCTCCCTATTGGATGACATTTAACATGATTGTTAATCATTGACTGCATTATACCATATAAAGCGGTATGCCGTCAATGACTTTTTGCTTTGTACAGCAAAGATAAAAAAACTGTTATTTTGACGTCCAATCGTCTGAATCTTTGAAATCATCCGCCAGGGAGGGAAGAATTTCGGGAAGCGGCTCCCCTGTCCACTCCCCTGTTGCCTCTGCTTCATCAGGTATTTTGTTAGAAACTGCTTCTGAGGCTGAATTGGGCGAGTTTGATACTGGGTCGGCTTTGGGATGATGCGCGGTACCCAGCGGGTTGGCTTCCACTGCGGCGCGGACCTGTGCATCTTTCAAGTGGGTATAAATCTGGGTGGTCCCCACATTGCTGTGACCCAGCAGTTCCTTCAAGGTTAACACATCCACCGCACCGGTCTGGTACATAAGGGTAGCTGCCGTATGGCGCAGCTTATGGGTAGAAAATCCTTTCAGGCCGGCGGCTTTCATGGCGCCGGTGATCAGCTGTTCCACCCGCCGGTTTGAGATACGGTCTTTACGCCGGCGCGTGATGAATACAGCAGGTTCCTTGGGAGAAAGACCTTCCACCGTTCCCCTTTTTTGCAGATAGAGATCCAGAGCTTCGATGCAGGCGTCGTTCAGATAGACCATCCGTTCCTTATGGCCTTTGCCGAACAGCCGGATCTGCCGTCCGGGAAGATCAATGTCCTCCAGGTTCATTCCTACGAGCTCGGACAGACGCATGCCACAGTTTAAAAACAAAACCGTCATACAGTAGTCCCGCTCAGGAAATTCGCTCATGGTCCGGGTGACATCCAGCAGATTCCGTGCCTGATCGGCCGTCAGATATTTGGGCAGGACCTTGTCCAGCTTGGGTGGACTGACAACAGCAGTCGGATCGTTTTCCAGTCGGCTGGCATGGTTGACCATGAAATCATAAAAGCCGTGGAGGCTGGCAAGCCTCCGGGCCGTGGATGACTTCTTGTTGCCGCAGGTCTGGTTGAGAAAATACAGGTATTCGTAGATGTCTTCCTTGGTGACGCTGCCCCAAAAAGCGGTATCCAAACCCTTGGGATCAATCTCTTTCGCAGGGGTATCTTCCGGAACCAGACCTTTTCGCTGCTTCATAAAGCGGCTGAAATTGCGCAGATCGCAATAATAGTTGAAGGCAGTATTGGGGCTTTTGCCAGCAATGACTTCCAGGTACCGGACGTAATCCACAATGTCCTGGGATGCATCTTGAAATGGTTTGTGCTTGGATGGATTTTTTTCGTCCAGATAAATTGACATACAATTCCTCTTTTGGATCCAGTGCTTTCAGGTCCGGTGTTTACTGAAGAGCGTCTTTTAAAAAGTTTACCAGCCTCTGATAAAAGGGGCTTGCAGCTCCGTCATCAAAAAACGCATCTGTATCCTCGTTCTCCACAAAATAAGTCAATGTGCGGCGGTCCAGTGACATGGAATCCAGCGGCCAGCCGGGCTGCCGTTTCGCTGACGGCTTGTCTGTCATATAGAAAGCCGCTTCCCTGCCCTCCTCTATGGTTTCCATCAGGGACGAAATCTTTCCCTTGTTGGATACAGCCATGCCGTTCAGATAGTAGGCCAGCACTTTGCCGCCAAGACTGTGTACCAAATGACTGTAATAGGTAACCATTTCCTCGTCCGTCAGCCGATGGGATCCAAGAGGCGTCCTGACATGAAGGCCGGGCTGGCGGGGATCCTGCAGAGGAAGTCCATCTAAATAGAGACCGGCATCATTACAGATGACACGGTCAAAATAGGTGCCATACAATTGTGCCTTTAAGATGGCGTTTTCCTCTGGGGTTTGACCTTGTTCTTCCGGTTCCTGATGGATTTGCAGGTCGTTGAGGGTATAAAACGTAAAATTGCATCCGCAGAGCAGGGACTCAAAAAATTTGACTTTGGATGGATTGGTAGATCCAATCAGAACGTCCATGGGATGGTTCTCCTCACTTCCTGCTGATATTCAGTGTAGCGATAGCATCTGAGACATACGCCGCACCGATCAGAGACAGGCCGGGATAGTCTGCAGGATCCAGATGGCGCAGACTGGGTTTGGGAATCACCGCCTGTTCAAATCCGATTCGTTCCGCTTCACGGAGCCGCTGTTCCAGGTTTGGCACGCTGCGTACCTCCCCGCCCAGACCCACTTCGCCGATGGCGATCAGCTTGTCATTGACCGGCTTGTCCAGCAGCGAAGAAATAAGGCTCAGGCAGACTGCCAAGTCACAGGAGGTGTCCCGCAGGGCAATGCCGCCAACGATGTTGACATAGACATCCAAGTTGCCGAAGAAATAGCCGGCCCGTCGTTCCAACACCGCTAAAAGCAGGCTGACCCGGTTGTAATCATAGCCGGTGCAGGCCCGCCGGGGGGACGGGAATGTTGTTTTGGCCGCCAGCGCCTGGATCTCGCTGAGGATGGGACGTGTTCCCTCCATGGTGCAGGCAACACAGTTGCCGGAGACACCCAGAGGGCGTCCTTCCAGCAGCATCTGGGACGGGTTGGCAATTTCGGTTAAACCCTTCCCCGTCATGTCAAACATGCCCAGCTCATTGGTAGAGCCATAGCGGTTTTTGGCCGCCCGCAGAATCCGATAGGGCAGCATTTTGTCGCCCTCGAAGTAGAGGACAGTATCTACAATGTGCTCCATCACCTTGGGGCCTGCAATGGCACCATCTTTGTTGACGTGACCAACCAGGAACATGGGGATTTCCTGCTTTTTGGCCACGGCCAGCAGGCGGGCTGTACTTTCTTTAACCTGGCTGACCGTGCCCGAAGAGGAAGAAATATCGGTGCACCGCATAGTCTGGATGGAGTCGATGACCACAAGGTCGGGCCGCTCCTTTTCAATCAGACCACAGATTTCATCCACATCGTTTTCAGCGGCCAGAAAGATATTGTCCTGGGCAATGTTGAGGCGTGCGGCCCGCAGCTTGACCTGCCGGACCGATTCCTCGCCGGTAATATAAAGAACGGTATACCGGTCAGAGATGGCGCCGCAGAGCTGGAGCAGCATGGTCGATTTGCCAACGCCGGGCTCGCCGCTGAGCAGCACAACGCCGCCCAGCACAATGCCGCCGCCCAACACACGATCCAGCTCGGTGATGCCGGTGATAATCCGGCTTTTTTCTTCGGTGGTGCTGATTTCGGACAGACGCCTGGCTGTCAGTGTGGTGACGCCTTCCTGACGGGGCGCGGCTTTGGCCCCTGCGCTGCCGGGCTTTGGGGATTCAGCAATGACGTCTTCGCTCATGGTATTCCAGCTGCCGCAGCTGGGGCAGCGTCCCATCCAGCGAGGGCTTGTCTCACCGCATTGAGAGCAGACATAAATGGTTTTCAATTTGGGCTCTTTCATCGCACAGCTTCTCCTGATTCTTTTTACGTTATAATACCACGGCAGGCCAAAGCCTGCAAGTTCAGCCGGCCAGTTGGCTGCTCAGCTGATGAGCCAGACAAACCAGGGCCGTAGATATGCCGCAGATAGGCAAAAACAATACATTCAGCACCAGGTATTGCCCTACCAACCGACGCGCACCTGAACCTGAGGAGTAGGCCTTTTTCCCAAAGGCGGTGTTTTGCAGCCGGCCGCTGACCCGAAGTGCGGAAGCACCAAACAGGCACAGACATGTCACGACGGCCGCAGTGGGAATACCGGTCAAGCATAAGGCCTGCAGAGAGCTTTTCCAGCCGGCCTGCAGAAACAACTGCAGTTGTACCATTCCGATGCCAAGACCAAAAAGCATGGCAAACAAATGAATCAGCACCGGGCCAAAGGCGGAAAGGCCCAGCAGCAGCAAGACGGTTGCGCCTCCGGCTGTTGTCATGTATTCTGCCCCAAAGAGATTCCACACAGATTTGGGATCATCTAATGTAAAAAGACCTGCCCAATTGGATAAATACGCAGACAACGTGTCCAATTCATTGGCGCGGCACAAGGCAAGGGTTACCCCCGCCAAAAGTGCTCCGAACAGGTACGATATGGACAGAAAAATGCAATCTCTGGGGATGGTTCTGCTGCGTCCTCCCGTACTGCTTTTCTCTGATGGTTTTGATGAGCCGAAAGAGACGCGCTCTTTGGCATCGATTGGAGCTGCAGGATCAACCTGCTGTGCCGCAGCCGATTGATTTTGATTTTTTGGAGCAATGAGTGCTTGATTGCTGGATTCCTGATAGACCCACATAAACTTGTCCCCCTGTCTGGAGCCGGGAAAGTCCAACTCCATTTTTGCGATATACGACATGCAGCATTTACCGGCGACGCTTCTTTTCAGAACGCAGCGTCCCCAGATAGCCGCCTGCGGCTCCTGCCAGGACCATCAGCCCCAGTCGGATGCCTTGCATCCAATCAGGAATGTTGCCGGTGTACAGCTGCAGCCCCAGCAGAACCAGGGCATAGACAAGCCCCACCATGCCGCCCCAGAGCAAGCCGCGGCTTTTCCGGAGCACAGCCAGAAGCCAGCCGCCCACCAGACTTCCGGCACAGGCAGCTGCAGTGGCGAGAGGTGGCGCAGCGGAGAGCCCCAATCCCCTGGAGGCCATCATGGAAGCCAGAGCTGCTCCGCTGCCGGCCATCGCAGCAGAGCCGACCGCAAAGGCGGCGAAGATGTGGATTGGAATCGACAGATGAGCAGAATTGTTTGCAGACATAAAAACACGCCTCCCTGCTCTATCTCTATGCAGAGAGGCGTGCTGCGTATACGCAAAGACTTATTTCTTGCTGGAAGTTTTGGAAGATGCAGCGGAGGCGTTGTCCATGTTCAACTTCTCAACCGAGCCGATTGCGGTTTTGGCAAAGCGGATTTTGACACGGTCGCTGCCGGTTTCGAGGACGAATGTGTCGTCCTTGATGGCGACAACACGGCCAATGACACCGCCAATGGTGGTCACCTGGTCGCCGATCTCAAGGCTGTTGCGCATGGCAGCGTCCTTCTTTTCCTGCTTCTTCTGAGGACGGTAGATCATGAAGTACAGCAGAACCACCATCAGTGCGAGGGTAAAAAACAAGCTAAGATAGCTTTCAGTACCGGTCATTGCAAAATTCTCCTCTCAAATTCGTTTACCGTTATTATACTGGTTTATACGTCTGGATGCAAGGCCAAATCGAAAATCCCGCGAAAAAAGAAAAAGATCAGATGCGGGTGTCCAGCAGTTTGACATATTTGTCGTGGAACTGGGTGAAGGTGCCGGCGTCAAGCTCGTCGCGGATCCGCTCCATCAGGTGATTGTAGAACCAGAGGTTATGCATCACAGCCAGCCGCATGCCCAGGAGTTCTTCGGCCTTGAACAGGTGGCGGATATAGGCACGGCTATAATTACGGCAGGCCGGGCAGCCACAGGCAGGGTCGATGGGGCGCTCATCCCGCTCATATTTGGCATTTTTGATGTTGATGATGCCGTTCCAGGTGTTCAGGTGACCGTGGCGGGCGTTGCGGCTGGGCATTACGCAGTCGAACAGGTCCACGCCCCGGGATACAGCCTCAATGATGTTGCCGGGGGTACCCACACCCATCAGATAGCGGATCTTGTCTTTGGGCATATAGGGCTCAACTTTGCTGATGATATCGTACATCACCTCGGCGGGTTCACCCACGGCCAGACCGCCGATTGCATAGCCGTCCAGGTCCATCTCGGCAATCTGCTTCATGTGCTCCACCCGCAGATCCGGGAAGGTGCATCCCTGGTTGATACCAAACAGCAGCTGATCCGGGTTGACAGTCTTCCCTTCCCGCTTCAGACGGGCCATTTCTGCCTTGCAGCGAGCCAGCCAGCGGACGGTTCGCTCACAGCTGGCCTTGGAATAGGCATGCTGAGCCGGATTTTCAACGCATTCATCAAATGCCATCGCAATGGTAGAACCCAGGTTGGCCTGGATCTGCATGCTCTCTTCGGGACCCATAAAGATGCGGTGACCATCCAGGTGTGATGCAAAAGTCACGCCCTCCTCGGTGATCTTCCGGAGCTTTGCAAGGCTGAACACCTGAAATCCGCCGCTGTCGGTCAGAATCGGCCCATCCCAACGGGTGAATTTGTGGAGGCCGCCCATGTCGGCCACCAGCTTGTCCCCCGGCCGCAGATGCAGGTGATAGGTGTTGCAGAGCATGACCTGTGTGCCGATCTGCTTCAGGTCGTGGGCCGACAGGCCGCCCTTAATGGCGCCGGCGGTGGCCACATTTTGAAAGGCAGGGGTCTGAACGGTGCCGTGAACGGTGCGAAATTCGCCCCGGCGGGCTGCATGCTCCTGTTTCAGGAGGCGGAAGGTGGTGAGTGATGCCATGTGTGGTAATCCTTTCTTCACGCGCAGAGAACAGCTGCGCGCTCTTGCAGGCAGAGCTGCATCAGATGCATACGACATTATTATACCTGGTGCATCATCCTTTTGCAACCAAAAGCGCACCACACCCAGGAAAAAAGCCCGAACGGGTCACCGTCCGGGCTCGCGGAGATGGATTTACAGGATCAGCATGGCGTCGCCGAAGGAGAAGAAGCGGTATTTTTCATCCACAGCCACTTTGTAGGCCGCCATGGTCTTTTCATAACCGTAAAAGGCCGACACCAGCATAATCAAAGTGCTTTCAGGCAGATGGAAATTGGTAATCAGACCGTCAATGCACCGGAACGGGACACCCGGGTACAGGAAGATGCTGGTGTTGCCGCTGCAGGGCTTGATCTCACCGTACTTGGCTGCAACTGCCTCCAGAGTACGGCAGCTGGTGGTGCCCACAGCGATAACCCGGTGCCCGGCGGCCTTGGTCTCCTGGATCTGGCGGGCGGTCTCCTCGCTGATGGAGTACCACTCGCTGTGCATCTTGTGATCCGAGATTTCATCCTCCTGCACGGGGCGGAAGGTGCCCAGGCCAACGTGGAGGGTCACCTCAGCAATGCCCACACCTTTGGCGCGAATGGTGTCCATCAGCTCCGGGGTAAAATGAAGGCCGGCAGTGGGGGCAGCGGCGCTGCCCAGCTCTTTGGCGTAGACGGTCTGATACTGGCTCTGGTCTTCCAGCTGCTTGGTGATGTAGGGCGGCAGGGGCATTTTGCCGAATTCGTCCAGCTTCTCGTACAGGGTCTCGGTATCATAGTGGAAGGTGACCGTCTTGTTGCCGTCTTCCATAGTCTCGTCGATGGTAGCCGTCAGAGTGCCGTCTCCAAAGGTGATGACGTTGCCCGGGTGCATCCGCTTGCCGGGTTTTGCCAGACACTCCCATTGATCTCCCTTGACCTGGCGCAGCAGCAAAAGTTCACAAACTGCACCAGTAGGCTGCTTTACGCCTACGATTCTGGCCGGAAGGACCTTGGAATTGTTCACCACCAGCAAGTCCCCCGGCATAAGATATTCCGGAAGGTCGCGGAAAATACGATGCTCAATGGTGTCGTTGTCCCGATTCAAAACCATCAGCCGGGCAGCATCGCGGGGGCTGACCGGTTCCTGGGCAATGAGTTCTTTGGGTAAATCGTACCAAAAATCTTTTTTCAACATGGGATGTATTCGCCTTTCCAGTGGGTTGACACGGAAGCCGTATCAATGATATCATAAATTTTATACAACTGGTCTTTATTATATTGCAACACAATCCGGTTTGCAAGCCGCCGATGCATCTTCTTCGGCAAATGAAGCAAAATTTCGATCCGGGTTTGAAAGGAAAGGTGCTTGAAATGAATAAGCAGTCTTATAAGGTAGGCATCGTCGGTGCGACCGGCATGGTAGGCCAGCGTTTTGTCACCCTGCTGGAACATCATCCCTGGTTCAAACTGACCGTTGTGGCGGCTTCCAGCCGCAGCGCAGGCAAGACCTATGAGGATGCTGTAGGCAGCCGCTGGGCCATGACCACGCCGATGCCCGAGAGCGTCAAGAAAATGGTGGTGCAGGATGCCGCTGAGGTCGAAAAAATTGCCAGCCAGGTAGACTTCATCTTCTGCGCTGTCAATATGCCCAAGAATGAAATCAAGGCTTTGGAAGAGGCCTACGCCAAGGCCGAGTGCCCGGTGGTCTCCAACAACAGCGCCAACCGCAGCACCCCGGATGTCCCGATGGTTGTCCCTGAGATCAACGCCGACCACATTGAGATTATCCCGGCACAGCGCAAGCGCCTGGGCACCAAGCGCGGCTTCATTGCAGTCAAGTCCAACTGCAGCCTCCAGAGCTATGTCCCGGCCTTCCATCCCCTGATGAAGGATTTTGGTGTCACCAAGGCACTGGTCTGCACCTACCAGGCTATTTCGGGCGCAGGCAAAACCTTTGACCGGATGCCCGAGATCATCGACAACGTGATCCCCTACATCGGCGGTGAGGAAGAAAAGAGCGAGCAGGAACCGCTGAAGCTCTGGGGCCACATTGAAGGCGACCGCATCGTCAATGCAGAAAAGCCTCTGATCACTGCACAGTGCTTCCGTGTTCCTGTGTCGGATGGTCATACGGCTGCTGTTTTTGTGAGCTTTGAAAAGAAGCCTACCAAGGAGCAGATCCTGGAGGCGTGGAAAAACTTCCGCGGCCCTGCCCAGGAACTGAATCTGCCCAGTGCACCCAAACAGTTCCTCCACTACTTTGAAGAAAATGACCGTCCCCAGCCCAAGCTGGACCGTGATACCGAACACGGTATGGCTGTCTGCATTGGCCGCCTGCGGGAAGACACCATCTTTGATTACAAGTTTGCATGCATGAGCCACAATACGCTGCGGGGTGCAGCAGGCGGCGGCGTCCTGCTGGCTGAGCTGCTGGCGGCAAAGGGATATCTGGACTGAGACTATCGGTTGTGTCAGTCGCCCATGAAACCTATCGACAATGAGGAAAAGGAGAAGCCTACTATGAAGAAGCCTGTTTTTACAGGTGCGGCGGTGGCAATCATTACCCCCATGCACCAGGACGGCAGCATCCATTATGATGCGCTGAGACAGATCATCGAGGACCAGATTGCCCGCGGGACCGATGCCATTGTGATTTGCGGTACCACCGGCGAATGCTCCACCATGACCGATCAGGAGCAGCTGGCCACCATCAAGTTTGCAGTGGATACCGTGGCACATCGGGTGCCTGTGATCGCTGGAGCTGGTTCCAATGACACAGCACATGGCTGCGCACTGGCGGCCGGTGCTGCAGCCAGCGGCGCAGATGCTCTGCTGATGGTTACCCCCTATTATAATAAAACCAGCCAGGCTGGCCTTGTGGCTCATTTTACCGCTATGGCTGAAGCCGGCGGTATCCCCGTGATTCTCTACAACGTGCCGTCCCGCACAGGTGTGAACATCAAACCTGAGACGGTCAAGAAGCTCAGTGAGCATCCGCTGATCAACGGCATCAAAGAGGCATCCGGCAACATTGCCCAGGTGGCACAGATTGCTGCCCTTTGCGGAGACGAGATTAACATCTATTCCGGCAATGACGATCAGGTAGTTCCCCTGTTGTCCCTGGGCGGCAAGGGCGTTATCAGTGTGGTGTCCAACATTGCCCCCACGCTGGTACACGATTGCTGCAAAGCCTGGTTCGACGGTGACACTGCCGAGGCCCGGCGGCTTCAGCTGGAGATGCTGCCCCTGAGTGACGCCATGTTCTGCGATGTCAACCCGATCCCGGTGAAGTATGCCATGAATCTGCTGGGCTGGGAGGCTGGCAAGTGCCGCCTGCCCCTGGTAGAGCCTGGCGATGCACAGAAGGCCAAGATTGAGCAGACTATGCGGATGCATGGGCTGTTGTCATAAAATGAAGACGCTGAATGCCCGGTGAGCTGTGTAGTCCCGGGCATTTAGCTCATCCATCCAAACAGAAAGGAATGATCAACCATGACGGATATTGTCATTCAAGGCATCGGCGGCCGGATGGGCCACGTCCTCTGCGATATGATTGGGCAGCGGGAGGACTGCCGGGTGGTGGCCGGTATCGATCTGCATGACGGCGAACAGAACGGCATTCCGGTGGTCAGCAATCCTGAGGATCTTGCTGGCCGCGGGGATGTGATTATTGACTTCAGCTCTCCTGCTGCGGTGGAGCATATTCTCCCCTACTGCGAGGCACACAAGATGCCCATTGTTCTGTGCACCACGGGCATGTCGGACGAGCTGAACCTGAAGATTGTACAGCTGTCCCGCAGCGTCCCTGTTTTCAAGAGTGCCAATATGTCCCTGGGCATCAACCTGCTGGCGGAGCTGTGCAAGCGCGCGTCTGCCATTCTGGGCAGTGCTTACGATGTGGAGATTGTGGAGCAGCATCACCACAATAAGCTGGATGCCCCCAGCGGTACAGCTCTGATGCTGGCCGACGCCATCAATGAAGAAAACAACGGTGCTTATCACTATGTCTATGACCGCTCCTCGGTACGAGCAAAACGTGATCCCAAGGAGATCGGCATCAGCTCGGTGCGGGGCGGCAGCATCGTGGGAGACCACGAGGTGCTTTTCTGCGGGCCGGATGAAGTGATCACCCTCAAACATACCGCCTATTCCCGCAGTGTATTTGCCAATGGCGCTGTGAACGCAGCTCTGTATCTGGCGAAAAAGGAACCTGGCCTGTACAATATGAGCGACTTGATTGCAGAACGCTGAGGAATTGAAGAAGTCTTCAATGGCAGGCCTTTTCTGCACAGGGTGCTGGCCTAGTATTCGATGGACAAGCATACGGCAGAGCTTGCAGAGCTGTTGACAAAAACCCGCATGAATCCATTGCTTTGAACACTAATAAATAGTGTAAAGTAAATATACTTTGCGCCTGTTTTTGGGCAGAATGGAGCAAGATTATGTACGGAGTATCGAAAATTACCGTTGAACCGGGCGTTATGATGATCAGTGTGCAGGATGCCGCTTTCAGTGCCGGCAGCCTGGCCCGGTATCTCAAAATCTTTGCTGATACCGGTGTGGTGGTGGATATGATCAGCCAGAGCGCCCCCCATGGCACGCAGCTGGATTTCAGTTTTACTGCATCCAGCAACGACCTGCCTTTGGTGATGAAAGCCATTTCCGCCGCCAAACTGGACCCTGATGCCAAGTCGGCCCCGCTGATCAGCGCCGGTTACTCCAAGCTCAATTTGTTTGGAGAGGAAATGGTCACCAGCTGCGGTGTGGCGGCCCGCGCCCTGAGCACCCTTGCATCTGCCGGCATCGAAGTTCACCTGATTACCACCAGCGACCTGGATATCTCTCTGCTGGTCCGCAGCGAAAACGAGGATGCTGCATACGAAGCCCTGCAGAAAGCGTATGAGCTGTAACATCAGCTGCTGAATGGGTGATTGTCACAAAAAAATCGACGGTCTTTTGGACTGATTCACGAAAAGTGAGGTCTGTTGCCTTTTTGTGCTGTAAATCAGTGATAAAATGTGGTAAAATTATTGATGGAGTAAGCTGTCGTTTGTTTGGACAACCCGATCCATACAGCAAATTTATACCGAGAAGGAGTAGCACATTATGGGATTCTTTTCCAATCTGTTCCACAAGAAAGAGACTGCACCTGCACCGGCTGAAAAGCCCGCTGCACCGGCTGGCGATAAGATTGTCTGCGCTCCCCTGGAAGGCGAAATGCGTGTCCTGAGCGAGATCGAGGACCCCGTCTTTTCCAGCGAAGCTCTGGGCAAGGGCTGCGCAATCGAGCCTTCCAAGGGCGAGGTTGTAGCACCTTTTGATGGTACCATTGAGCAGGTCGCAGAGACCAGCCATGCTGTCGGCATGATGGGTGACAACGGCGTTGAGGTACTGATCCATGTGGGTATGGATACCGTCGAGCTGAAGGGCAAGGGCTATGAGCCCCAGGTCAAGGTTGGCGACAAGGTCAAGAAGGGCCAGCTGTTGCTGAAGTTTGATATGGCCGCTATTTCTGCTGCCGGCTATAAGCTGACTACTCCTGTGGTTGTTACCAATACTGACGATTTCACCAGTGTTGAGCCCATCGCAACCGGCAAGGTAACCCAGGGCCAGGATGTGGTTCTGATTAAGTAAGACTTCCTTGTGGTGTAGGGAATCTTGTGTGCAGGGGCGGAGCTTTTCGGAGCTCTGCCCCTGCGCCGTTTCCCCTCCCCCTCTAAGAAATGTAAAAAGAGGAACCCTTTTTGTGCATGCAGCACAGGAAAGAGTTCCTCTTTTGTTTATAGCTTAGAATGAACCTTTTTACAGGGTAACCTTGTGGTAGACCTTCTTGCCCTTTTTGATGACCAGGCCTTCAGACAGCTGGTCTGCAGTGAAGCTGGCAGTGGGAGCGGCCACCTTTTCACCGTTGACCAAAACGCCTCCCTGGGTGACCAGGCGGCGGGCTTCGCCGTTGGAAGCGGCCAGACCGGCTTTGACCATTAGGGTCAGAATGCCAATGCTGCCGTTGGTCAGATCCTCAGCAGTGAGGGTGGTGGTGGGCATATGGTCGGTATCGGCTGCGCCGCTGAACAGAGCCCGGGCGGCATCCTGAGCCTTTTCGGCTTCTTCCTTGCCGTGGACCATGCTGGTCAGCTCATAGGCCAGGATCTCTTTTGCCTCGTTCAGCTTCTGATCCTTCCAGGTGCTCATCTCATCGATCTGCTCCAACGGCAGGAAGGTCAGCATCCGGATGCACTTCATGACATCGGCGTCGCCTACATTCCGCCAGTACTGGTAGAACTCAAAGGGGCTGGTCTTATTGGGATCCAGCCAAACGGCGTTGCCGGCAGTCTTGCCCATCTTCTTGCCCTGGGAGTCAGTCAGCAGAGTAATGGTCATGGCGTAGGCATCTTTGCCCAGCTTGCGGCGGATCAGTTCGGTGCCGCCCAGCATATTGCTCCACTGATCATCGCCGCCAAACTGCATGTTGCAGCCGTAGTGCTGGAACATGTAGTAGAAGTCATAGCTCTGCATGATCATGTAGTTGAATTCCAGGAAGGACAGGCCCTTCTCCATCCGCTGCTTGTAGCACTCAGCACGCAGCATATTGTTGACCGAGAAGCATGCACCGACTTCACGCAGCAGCTCCACATAGTTCAGATTGAGCAGCCAATCGGCGTTGTTCAGCATCAGGGCCTTGCCGTCGCTGAAGTCGATGAACCGCTCCATCTGCTTCTTGAAGCAGGCGGCGTTGTGGTCGATATCCTCTTTGGTCAGCATTTTGCGCATATCGGTGCGTCCCGAAGGGTCGCCGATCATGGTGGTGCCGCCGCCGATCAGGGCGATGGGCTTGTTGCCGGCCATCTGGAGCCGCTTCATCAAAGTCAGAGCCATAAAGTGGCCGGCAGTCAGGCTGTCAGCGGTGCAGTCAAAACCAATATAGAAAGTGGCTTTGCCCTCGTTGATCAGGTCAATGATTTCATCGTCGGTGATCTGTGCCACCAGGCCTCGGGCCTTCAGTTCGTCGTAGAGTTTCATGAAAAACAATACCTCCTGTGTCTTTGGGCAGAGAGCAAAAAAACACCCTCCGCCAACTTGAAAATTGGCAGAGGGCGAGTAATTCGCGGTACCACCTCTGTTTGCTGCCCCCTCACGGATGACAGCCTCACAAGTGCATCTCCCAGAGTATGGAGTACACTCTGCGTTTGTAACGCTCGCACGCGGCGGGACCTACTGCGGAATATTCCGGTTCAGTCTGCGGCTCCGGGAGGTAATTCATCTGAGGCTCTGCGCGCCCCTTTCACCAACCGGGGCCTCTCTGGGCAAAGCACATCAGATTACTTGTTCCCTTCTTCGCCTTTACAATAGCTTATTCTAAAGGAAGCCGCAGCAAATGTCAAGGGGCTTGCACCCAAACCCTCAGATTTTTTCCTGGGCCGCCAGGGCCAACATTTCCCGGGCATTGGCCAGGGAAAGTTCGGTGACATGATCTCCGGAAATCAAATGGGCTAGCGCATCTACCCTGCCCTCTGTATCCAAGGGCAGGACCCGGGTATATGCACGATCCCCCTCCACTTGCTTTTGAATCAGCATGTGACAGTCAGCCAGTGCGGCAATCTGGGCGGTATGTGTAATGCAGAGGATCTGATGTCCTTTGGCGCTTTGGCGCAGTACCTGGCCGATTTTGCCTGCAGCCTTACCCGAGACGCCACTGTCTATTTCGTCGTAAATGACGGTAGGAACGGCATCGCGGTCGGCCAGTGCATTTTTGATGGCCAGCGTAATACGGCTCAACTCACCGCCGGAAGCAATTTTGGCAAGAGGCTTGGGCGGCTCACCTGGGTTGGTGGCGATGTAGAACTCGATACTGTCCTGCCCATGGCTGGCCAGAGGCCCGCGGCTGTGTCGAAGGCTCAGCCGGACCCCCGGCATATTCAAAAAGTCCAGTGTAGCCGAAATCCGTCGGTTCAGATCCTCAAATGCTTTGAGGCGGGTCTGGGTCAGAACCTCAGCGGCCTCCCGGGCCAGGCCATATAAGCGGAGTTTTTCTGCCTGAAGCCGTTCATGATGTTCCTGGGAGAACTGAATCCGGTTCAGCTCTTCCCTTGCCTTCTCACCAAAGGCAAGAACATCTTCTACAGTATCTCCATATTTCCGCTTCAGTTTATAAATAAGATCAAGCCGCTGCTCGATTTCGTCCAATTCTCCGTCGTTGCTCTCATAATCTTCGAGCCGAGAAACCAGGTCGGCGGAGAGATCTTTGGCCGAGTAGTACAGATCCAGCAGCTGCCCGGCGCTTTCGGCCAGGCTGCTGTCCAGCTGGGCGGCAGCATCAATGGCATTGGATGCTTCTCCCAGCAAATCCACGCCGCCGGCGGCGTCATCCCCTCCAGAAAGGGCCCCATAGGCCCGGGCAATTTGATCCCGGATGGTGGATGCGTTGGCCAGCACTTTACGGCGGCTTTCCAGCGTTTCTTCCTCCCCGGCGGTCAGAGCAGCATCGTCGATTTCCTGGACCTGATATTGCAGGAGATCGGTTTTGCGGCGCTTTTCTTCCTCATCTGTGACAAGGCTGTCCAGCTCCCGCTTGACAGCAATCAGCTCTTTATAGATTTTATAGTAGTTTTGGTATTCGGTGCGATTTTGAGCATAGTCATCCAAAATCCCTTCATGGTGGGCTGGATTCAGCAACCCCACCGAATCGTGCTGGCCATTGATATTGATTAATCCGCCGCACAGTTCCCGCAGGATGGCAGCGGTCGCCGGCATTCCATTGATCCGGCAGACACTCTTGCCTTCTGCGGAGATCTCACGGGTCAACAACAGTTCATCGCTTCGCTCGTACCCTGCCTTTTCCAGGCTATCCTGCACAGAGGAAGGTACTTCTTCAAAGGCAGCCCGGATGACCGCTTTGGGAGCGCCTGAACGGACCAGTTCTCTGGAAGTGCGATTGCCCAAGATTGCGTTGATGGAATCAATCAAGATGGATTTGCCTGCGCCGGTTTCACCGGTCAGCACATTCAAGCCCTTTTGGAAATGGACGTCTGCCTTTTGGATGACGGCCACATTTTCAATTTGCAAGCTGCTCAGCATTCCATAGCCTCATTTTCTGCTTTTACTTGCGGACAATATAACGTTCCAGTTCAGCGCTGATGTTTTTGGCATCCCGCTCAGAGCGGACCAGGACCAAGAAAGTATCATCGCCGGAAAGAGAACCAACAACGTTTTTCCACTGCATCGAGTCAAAGACCTGACAGGCCGCATTGGCCATACCAGAATAGCACTTGATCATGACGATATGCCCGGCATAGTCTACCTGCAATACAGATTCCCGAAAGATGGTCTCAAAGCGCTCCTGCACCTTGGGGTCATACCGGTCACTGTGGCTGGATACATAGCGATAGCCTTCTTCGGTGGCAGCTTTTACCAGGCAGAGTTCCCGGATGTCCCGGGAAATAGTGGCCTGGGTTACGTCATAGCCTTCCTGGTTGAGATAAGCCTGCAGTTCTTCCTGGCGGCTGATGGGATGCTCCCGGATCAGCCGAAGAATCGCCTGCAGCCGTTCAGTCCGTGTTTTGGAATCTTCCTGGGGTTTGCGGCTCATGGGAATCCGCCTCCTTCTCCTCTATCCTGACGATTTGTAGTCCATGTGCGGGATTCTGGCACAGCATCAAAATACTTGACCTGCAGCTGCACTGGCGGGCTTCAGAACTCTTTTTCTGATTCACCACAGCTTATGGTCGGACACCAGAAAAAGATTGTTAAGTCCGGCTTCGCAGCTTCTGGTCAATGGCCTGGAATTGCTCTGCTCTGCTGAAGGTAATCAGCTGAATGACCTGATCTGATAATCGAACCATGGCTGTGGCACCTGCGCGCAGCGGATAGCCGCTGTGACCGTCACAGCTGATAAATACTTCGTTATCCACTACCTGACCAACGCAAATATGGATTTTGCGCTCCTGCGCAAAAACCATGGCAGGCGTTGCCAGGCTATGAGGACAGATGGGGGTTACAACGATGCCTTTGGTCTGGGAGTCCAGAATGGGCCCGCCGGCAGCCAGCGAGTAGGCGGTCGAGCCGGTGGGCGTCGCCACAATGACGCCGTCCCCGCGGAAGTGCTCTACCAGAATATCATCACAGTAAACACTGAAATCAATGGCCTGCTGCAGGCGTCCTTTGGTTACCACTACGTCATTCAGTGCATGACCTTCCCAGCCGGTATCTCCCAGAACACGTACATACAAGAGCATCCGGGTGTCCAGATTATACAGGCCATGGGCCACTGCGCTGAGCTTGGTCTCCAGCTCGTCCACCTCACAGGTGGCCAGAAAGCCGCATCGTCCCAGGTTGATGCCCAGAATGGGCTTGTGGTAATTCAGTGTTTGGTTGGCAACCTGAAGAATGGTTCCATCTCCGCCAATGGTCAGAATGACGTCGGTTTTTTCAAGACACTCAGTGAAAGGCAAGTACTGCACGCCGGCAATATTGCAGGCAGGGCGCAGATCCTGATCCATCAGAACCACAGAGCCATGATTCTGCAGAATCTGTGCTGCACGGAGGGCCACATCACCGGCAGAACTTTTGCCGGTATTGGGGGCTATGTAGACTGTCATGGAATCTACCTCCTGCCAGGGATTGTCAGCGATCCAGGGTCTGGTGGCTGGCAGCTACCACGGCAGCTGCAGCGTCTTCTCCCAGGGTGCAGGGATCGCTGCTCTTTTCCACGAACATCAAATATTCGATATTTCCTTCCGGTCCTTTGACAGGGCTGAAATCCAGGCCCCGTACTGCGAAACCGTTGGCTGCAGCATAGCCCATGGCATTGATCAGGACTTCCTTGTGGGTGGCAGGATCCCGGACCACGCCGTTTTTGCCGACTTTCTCCCGACCAGCCTCAAATTGGGGTTTGACCAGGCAGACGCCCACAGCGTCGGAAGTAGTGACTGCCTGTGCCACAGGGAAGATATGGTGGAGAGAAATGAAAGACACATCCACACTGAAGAATTCAATTTGATCATCCAGCTGGTCGGAGGTTACATTGCGGATGTTGGTCCGCTCCATGTTCACCACACGGGGATCCGTGCGGAGGCTCCAGGCCAGCTGGCCGTATCCTACATCTACAGCATAGACTTTGGCAGCGCCATTCTGCAGCATGCAGTCGGTAAAGCCGCCGGTAGATGCGCCAATGTCCATGCAAACCTTGCCTTTGGGGCTCATGGGGAAAACCTGCATGGCTTTTTCCAGTTTGAGGCCGCCCCGGCTCACATAGCCGATGTCGTGACCGCGAACCTCCACAACATCATCTTCTTTTACCATATCGCCGGCTTTATCTGCTTTCTGACCGTTGATATAAACAACACCGGACATGATGATGGCTTTGGCGCGCTCACGGCTCTGAATCAGGCCGTTCTGCACCAGATATTGATCCAATCGCGTTTTCATATACGCTCCTTTTTCTCTGTCAAAGCTGTTTGTACCATTTGCACCAGATGCTCTGCATCCAGCCCCAGGATATTTTTCAGTTGAGGGACAGTGGCATGTGTCAGCTTTGTATTGTCTACACCACGATGGAGATACTGCCCTTTCCAACCATCTTCCATAAGACGGGCCAGCAGGTGTTCACCAATGCCACCCTCTTCGACACACTCTTCAGCAAACAGAATAACTCTGGATCCTGCGACATCACGCAGAAATTTATCTGTAAAGGGAAACGCCTTTACAAGCTTGCAGACGCTGTTCTGGATGCCTTTGGAGTCCAAAATACGGCTGGCCTCCAACACATCGTCTACTTCACTGCCGTAACTGATCAGAAGAATGTCGGACTGGGGCGTATTTACCAGGAAATCATAATCCTGGCCGGTGCACTGGTACTGAGACAGTGTTTTGGTCTCTCCACCGCGCGGGTAGCGAATGGCCTGCGGACCTTGAAATTCCTTCCCCATCAGTTTGACAAGCCAGTAGGACAGTTCCGCATAGTTGGATGGCGAATAAATAGGAATACCCATCTGGCTCAGATAGGCTGGATCATAGACGCCCTGATGGGTTTCTCCATCAGCCGGAACCAGTCCCGCCCGATCAATGGCAAAAATCACTTTTTCCTGTAGAAGCGTGACGTCATGGATCATCTGATCATAAGCACGCTGGAGAAAGGTGGAGTAGATGGCGACCACCGGCAACATCCCCTGGCTGGCAAGACCAGCCGCAAATGTCACCGCATGCTGCTCTGCCATTCCAACATCGAAAAAGCGATTGGGATAAGCATGCCCAAAGAACTGCAGGCCTGTGCCGTATTTCATGGCCGCTGTGATGGCGCAGACCTCAGGCCGTGCCGAGGCGGCTTCACAGAGTTTCTTTCCAAAGACGGTGGAAAAAGAAGCCGGAGCGGCTACCTCTGGATCAGGCACAAAAGAAGCCGAAATGCCATGGTACTCGCCAGGATTTTGTTCGGCTGGCTCATATCCTTTTCCCTTGGTAGTGACCACATGCAAAAACAACGGCCCTGAACGGACCATCACATTGCGGAAGGTATGCTCCAGATTCAGAACGTCGTGACCATCCAAAGGGCCGAGGTACTGAAAGCCCATGTCCTCAAACATGGTGGAATCGTACATTGACCGTCGGATCACTTTTTTGGCGCGGCTCAGAAATGCCCGCAGCGGGGGGCCTATCAGAGGAACGCCTTCAATGGTATCACTGAGATGGCGATTCATCTGAAAATATTTGGGGTTTGCCCGCAGATGGGTCAGATAACGGGCCATAGCGCCGACATTTTTGGAGATCGACATTTTATTGTCGTTGAGAATGACCATCAAGTTGTCCAGAGAAGCAATGTTGTTCATGCCTTCATAGACCATGCCGCCTGTAAAGGCGCCATCCCCAATGATGGCGACCACCCAGCCGGGCTCTTTTTTAAGCTTTTTGGCCCATGCCATGCCGATTGCCAGAGAAAGAGCGGTGTTGCCGTGCCCGGCAATAAAAGCGTCATATTCACTTTCCCGCGGGTTGGGAAAACCGGAAATCCCATCCAACTGCCGTAAATGGGCAAAGCCGGCCTTTCGGCCAGTAAGAAGCTTATGCGTATAACATTGATGCCCAACATCAAAGACGATTTTGTCCTGAGGCAGGTCCAGCGCACGATGCAAAGCAACCGTCAGCTCGATGGCTCCAAGATTTGAGGCGAGGTGTCCGCCAGTGTGCATGACACTGTCCACCAGAAAACTTCGTATTTCACCGCACAGCTGAATCGTCTGTTGTTCGCTCAGCTGTTTGACATCGTCTGGCCCTGTAATCAGATTCAGCAAAGGCGTATCCATCCGATCACCACCTGATACACTGCCTGCTCCATCAGCCCATCATCGAGGACAGAGGATACAGAAAACCAACGGCTGCTCCCACAATCAGGCCTGCATAGACCTGAAGAGGGGTATGACCCACCATTTCCTTCAGGTGCATATTCTGCAAAAAGGGAGAATGGCTTTCGCCTTCTTCCAGCCACATTTCAATGATATTGTTCAGAACCTTGGCCTGCTCACCGGTTTCATGGCGAACGCCCATAGCGTCATGCATGGTAATGATAGCGATCACGCATGCAATGGCAAACAGAGAGGAATGCACCCCCTCAATCCGGCCCGTTGCAACCACCATGGCGCATACTGTAGCGCTGTGAGCGCTGGGCATGCCGCCATCTCCCACCATACGCTCCAGCTGCAGTTTCCCGGCGAGGATCGAGCTGATGGTGGTTTTGATCAGCTGGGCGATCAGCCATCCCAAAATTGAGATGGTAAGAATTTCGTTCCATGTCAAAATGTTTCGAATAAATTCCATCGTCCGCTTCCCTTCCTTTTCCTATTGTATTCATATACCGAAGTTCAGACAGATCAGCTGTGCCGCTCCAGCATGGCACTGGCGAGCTGTTCCAAGAATGCCGACTGATCACCAAAGGCCGTATGTACGGCCTCGCAGGTATCCTGATTCACCTGCTGTGCCAGCGTCATAGCGCCATCGGGACCATAGAGGGTCACAAAGGTGGTCTTTCCGTTGGCCTGATCGCTTCCAGCAGGCTTGCCCAGCTGCTCAGTGGTGGCAGTGGCGTCCAGTACATCATCTACGATCTGGAACACAAGACCCAGTCCATAGGCATACTGCTCCAGTGCTTCCCGCTGAGCCTGATTTGCGCCGGCAGCGGCAGCGCCCATCTGGACGGCTGCATTGATAAGGGCGCCGGTCTTGTTGCGGTGAATCTGCAGCAGCTGGCTTTCGGTGGTGTCGAGGACCTCATATTTCAAATCCAGTTCCTGCCCGTAAACCATGCCGCAGCTGCCAGCGCCGCTGCTCAGGGCTTTCACAGCCTGGACGCAGACTTCCGGCGACGCCGGAGCCTGTGCCACGGCTTCAAAAGCTTCTGTCAGCAGGACATCCCCGGCCAGCAGCGCCGTCGCCTCTCCAAATGCCTTGTGGCAGGAAGGGCGACCGCGCCGCAGGTCGTCATTGTCCATGCAGGGCAGATCATCGTGAATCAAGGAGTAGCAGTGCAGCATTTCCACGGCAGCGGCAAAGTGCTCTGCTGCCGTGGCGTCGCCGCCCAGCATATCACATACGCTGAGTACCAGCACAGCACGCACACGCTTGCCGCCGCCCATCAGGCTGTATCGGGCGGCCTGGCACACCTGGGATTCTGCCGGCAGATACCGCCGGCAGGCTTCTTCCAGGGCGCGCTTGGCCCGGACAAGATAAGCATTATACTGCTCCTGGTAATTCATCTCTGTTCCTCCACATCGTTTTTCACTTCCGGCCCCTCCGGGGCCTCGCCTGCAGCGGCCAGGCGGCTGTCGATTTCTTCAATCTGCAAGGATACCTTGCCCAGGGTCCGGCTGCAGTATTCCACCAAACTGGCTGCCTCTGCGTACAGTTTAACAGATTCAGCCAGCGAAGTATCATCGCTCTGCATCTTTGCAAGAATATCTTCCAGGCGGGTCATACCTTCTTCAAAGGTTTTCGGTGCTTTCATGGGTTTCCTCCACTGCAGTGACAATACATTGTGCGCGGCGGTGTGCCGTCATAAGGCGGATGGTCTCTCCTTCCTTCAGCTGGTCCGCCTGGCGGACCTTTCCATCAGGTCCGGCGACCATAGCATATCCCCTGGCCAGAACCTGGTAGGGATTGAGAGACCCTGTCAGCTGTGCCGCATGAGACAGCTGGCGGCTTTTATCTTTCCAGCATATGCGGCTGCTGGTGTGCAGTGTTTTGCACAGGGAAGAAAGCTCGGCTTTTGCAGTTTCCAGCTTTCGGCGAGCCAGGCCGCTTTCCAGAGCCTCTGTGCAGAGTTTGCATTTAGTATAGCATATCTCCCGGCGCTTTTGCATATTTTCATGCATATTTCCTTCGATTTCCCACAAATGCCGTTGCAAAGCTTCCCGATCCGGGACAGCCAGCTCGGCAGCAGCCGAAGGAGTAGGCGCACGGCAGTCGGCCACAAAATCCAGAATGGTGTAGTCAATTTCATGACCGATGGCGCTGATCAAAGGGGTCTTGCAGCGGTAGGCAGCGCGAGCAATGATTTCGGCATTGAAAACCCACAGGTCTTCCCTGCTGCCGCCGCCGCGGGCCACGATGATTTCGTCCACCCCCAAACGGTCCAGACGCCCAATGGCTGCTGCAATTTCCTCTGCAGCCTCAAAGCCTTGTACATTGACCGGGCATAAGATCAGGTGAACAGCGGGCCAGCGGCGTCCCATCACGTTTTTGATATCCTGCAGGGCTGCGCCTGTACGGCTGGTCACAAGGCCGATGCGCTCCGGGAAGGAAGGCAGCTGCTTTTTGTGCTCGGAAGCAAAAAGGCCCTCTGCCTGCAGTTTGGCCTTCAGTTGCTCCAGTGCCAGCTGAGCTTCGCCGATGCCATCGGGAAACATAGCGTTGACATAAACCTGGAAAGCGCCGTCGCGTTCATACAGGGTAACACGGCAGCGGACCACAACCCGCATTCCCTCCTGGGGGCGGAATGCAAGACGCTGGGCATCGGAACGGAACATCACGGCCTTGACGCTGCACTGGCCGTCCCGCAAAGAAAAGTAGCAGTGACCGCTTTTGGCATTCTGAACAAAGTTGGCGATCTCCCCCCGCAGGGCCAGATCATACAGGACGTCATTGCGGTCCAGCAAAGTTTTCACATAACGGTTCAGGGCTGTAACGGTAATTACTTCAGCCATAAGCCTGCCTCCCGTGCAGCAAGAATCGAAACGCCGATGGCGTTGTCACTGGCGTACTGCGGCGGCACAAACAGCACCGATGGCAGCCGGCGCTGCACCCACTCCCGAATGATATTGCTGCTCATGACACCGCCGGCACAAACCACCGGCAAATCAGAATACTGTTTCAGCGCGGCACGGGTCATTTTGACCACAGTATCAGCCACACAGAGCAGGCAGTACTTGCAGACGTAGGCCTGGCTTTTTCCCTGTGTCAGCAAAGCATTACATTGATTTTCCAGGCCGGAAAGGCTGCAGGTCATTCCCTTGACCGACGCCTTGGGTTTGATGTCCTCCTGGCATTCTGCGGCCAGCCGGGAAACCTCGGCGCCGGCCGGAAATGCAAACCCCAGCTTGACCCCCAACCGATCCACCGCCTGGCCGGCATAAAGATCGCTGCTGGACCCCAGCAGGTCAATCTGACGCACCTGATCGCAGAGCAGCAGGTCGGTGGTGCCGCCTGAAATATGGAACAGCAGCACTTTTTGTTCGAACAGGGCCGGGCCTTTGGCCGCAAAGAGAGCGGCCGCAGCATGGCCCTGCTGGTGTGTCGTGCGGATCAGAGGGATCCCCCTGGCTAAGGCAAAAGCCTGTCCGGCATTCACGCCTGCCAGAAAGCATGGCATGTAGCTGCCCTCCACAGGACGGGGTTTTTCTGAGACGCCTACAGCCTGGATCCGGGTCAGATCAAACTCGTTTCCCAGTTCAGCCAGCATACCTGGCAAGGCAGCAGTGTGGTGAAAAAGTGCATCGCTCTGACGCAGGCCCAGCTGACCTTCCTTCACCGGAAGAAACCGCTTTTTTGCGCAAACAACCTCCCCGGCTGTATCAAAAACAGCCAGAGAGGTCGCATAGTTGCTGGTATCAATGCCCAGTGTATAACTCACAGCTTAGCAGGCTCCTCTTTTGCGTCGACCGCGTCGGCATCCTCGTCGACGAGGCCGGACTCGCGGGCAACGCTTCCCAGCAGGCCATTGACAAACTGATAGTCCTCTTCGGCGCCATATTTCTTGGTGAGCTCCACAGCCTCATTGATGGCAACGCTGGGCTTGTGCTCAGGGCCATACAGCATCTCTGCAATGGCCAGACGCAGAATGGTAATGGTCACACGGGGAATGCGCTCCATGGTCCAGCCCCGCAGATGATCTCGGATCTGATCATCTACTTCGGCCGAGTGGTCATAATAGGTGCGCAGCAGGCAGGCGCCGAAATCATCGACGGGGTGCTCCTCATCGTTTTCACGATTGGCGTCCAGAGCTTCCTGTAAGGGCAGCTCGCCAAAAGTCTGGGAAAAAGCCAGCAGGAACGCATTTTCACGGGCCTGGCGGCGAGGCATCTGATTTTCCATAATATTCCTCTCACAACATCAAAGTCCTCTCTGCAGGAAAATCCTGCAGAGAGGCTGCTTTTTGTATTCTGTTTCAGGGTTACTCTGCAGCAGGCTGGTCGGCCACCAAACCGGCAACCACCAGATTGACCCGGCTGACGGTGACATGGGTCATGTTCTGGACTGCATTTTTCACATTCTTCTGTACCTTTTCAGCGATCACCGGAACACAGGTGCCAAAGCGGACAATCAGGTTCAAGGTGATATCTGCAGTGCCCTCCCGCATTTCTACCGTTACGGGCGACTGAAGATTGACCATCTCCAGCAGCTCTTTGGCCTTCTTGCTCTGCTGCCGGCCGCAGGAAACATCGGCCACACCATCGATCTCCATGGCTGCACAGCGTGCAATTTTGGCGATCACGTCGGTAGAAATCTGAAGGCTCCCGCCCATAAGATCCATGTTCTGCATATCCATTCTACGGTCCTCCGTTCATTCCGGCACGACTGCATGCTGTTGCTTGTGTCAGGCTACTGCATACCCCGGCCTTTGTTTGAGTCTTGCCCTCTGCCGCGCGTTCATGCACGGTCCATCCGCTTTTTTAAAGCTGCCTGAATTTTGAGGGCAATGAACCATTCTGCTGTTATTATACCATCCTTTTTTCATTTTCACAACACTCAGGCCGGTAAAAAAATACTTTCCTTGTGGGATGGCAACAAGAGCAAAGCCACTCTTGCGCAGGAACGCATTCTTTCGGCGGAAATCTTCTTATTTCACCTCTACCACAGTGATGTTTTGGGCTGTAACATTGCTCTTGCTGATCACAATGTCCCGGATCTGGGCCACCTGGGATGTGGTGAGAGGTTCCCCAGAGGTCATCACGGTCAGGTCGGCCCGGCTCGACTGGAGGAAGCACAGGCAGTCTGCAAAACCTTTCGCCTTGATCAATGTCTCTATTTCGGTTTCAGCATTGATATCTTCCAGATTGGCGGTCAGCTGCGCCGTGTATTCAGCCTTTTCAGAGTCAGACAGGGAGGAATCCTTCATGGTTTTCTGAATGGTATCCAGCGCCTCGTCATGAGCCTTTTCCCGCTTGAGGCGTGCCTCGTCAAAGAACTGGCTGCCGGTATCATTGGCAACGCTGACCAGCTGGGCCTCACCATAGTTTTTGTTGGCAGCAGAAGCCGCTTCTGCTTCGGTGAGCAGGGCATCCGTTACCTGGCCCGACGAACTGCCTGATCCGGAAGAAGCATCGGAGGAGGCATCTGACGATGCCGAAGTTGCAGCTGCTGCAGTTTCCACGGCCACAGTGTCTAGATCGGTCCGGGCGTACTGCCAGTTCAGGTAACATGCCACTGCCAGTGCGGCAGCCAGGGTCACAGCGGTGGCGCGGCGGGTACTCTTGGCTATATTTCTCATACTTCGGTTCCTCCCTTAGGTGGTTTGCGCATTTAAAGAAAAATATGCAGGCAGCGGGGCGGGCATACCCGCCGCCGCAGTTCAATGTACTATCCGCGCTGTTCTACGCAGATTCGGTTGGATGGGACATCCAGCAGTGCGGACAGCAGCGAAGTGATCCGTGCCTGGACACCCACGTCACCGCCTCCCTCACAGACAACTGCCACACCGCAGATGGTGGGCAGATAGATCGTCTCCTCCAGAGCGGTGCCGTCCTCCAGCAGGACGTGGGTCTGCTGGCTTTGATTTTGGCCGGTTTGGGTATCCGTCGCATAAATCCTCTCCTCCCCGCTTTCCAGTGTGATCATAACGGTGGTTTCACCTGCCCCTGCAATTTGCTGGATCAGGCCAGACAGCTGCGTCTCCAGTTCATCCTGATAAGAAGCAGCCGACTGGATGGTATGGATTTCCGAGGGCGTTTCCTGAGCAGCCTGGGAAGGCCACAGCTCGCTCAGTAAAATCAGTACCATGGCTGCCACACCCAACACGACAGCCAGAGAAGATGTTTTGGGCTTTCCCCTGGTCTGTTTAAACCAGGCAGCCAACTGTTCCTGCCATGCCATGTGTTATCCCCCTTCTGCCTGTCCGGCCCAGTAAATGGCACTATCATCGAGATCCAGTTCACTGCACAGCAAAGTTTCGATGGTGCTGCGCTGCTGGCTGTTCGTTTCTGAGCCGGCAGATAGTTCCACCTGGGCTGCTCGTATACCGGACTGGGAGGACTGCAAGTCTACAGCCACGGACACCGTAAGGCCAGTCTCGTGGGAGATCTGCTCTTCCAGCTGGGCAGACAGGCTTGCCTCCGCCTGCAGCAGGATGGTCTCTTCTACACTGCCAAAACTCGCTGCCGGGAGATCAGGAGAAGTGAACGGCAGAATTCCAGCCCGGATTTCAGGCAGGGCATGGAAAAAGGCTACTAGAATATATAGGCCGGCGGCAGCCTTTATGCACTGCCTGCCCCAGACGTCCCCCAGAAGCTGGCCGACCAGTTCCGCACAGACACAGGCAATGCAGAAAACGGCCACCGCTGTTTTAAGCTGCTGCATCTGTCAGCCACCTCCCACCATAAACAGCAGGGCTGTACCCAGTACTGCAATGCCAAAGACCAATGCAGTAGCGGCGGCCAGTCCCTGCACTGCTTCCCGCAGACAGTTGAACAGAGCTGCACACCGTTTGATGCCGGCAGCGCTGCAAAGCAGTTCGCATCCAAAAAGCAGAACAGTGTGGACCATCAGGATCATATACAAAGGAAGGAACTCTGCACCCAGAAAGACGATGGCGGCAAACCCAAGGCCGCTTTTCAGCAGCTGCATACCGCTCAGAACAGTGCTGGCTGCATCACTGAGGCTCTGGCCCACAATAGGAACTGTTCCTGTGAGGAACCGCCCCAGCTGCTGACTGGCCGAATCAAGCTGACAAGTAAAAATCCTTTGCAGACCTAAAATGGCTCCAAAAGCCCGTCCGGACCATCTCAGAACCTTTTGGAAGAGCTGACCAACGCTGCGGCACGCAGCTGTCAGAGCTGCTTCAGTACTGATGCAGCATGCCGTGCTGAGGGCGAGATAACAGTGAAAGAGAGGTGTAACCCAGCTGCTGAGCACTTGCGTCAACAGAGACAATCCACTCAGAAAAAGTCCCCCTGCGGCAGCGGCTGCTGTCACCTCTCCCCCGGCTGCCAGGACGCCTTCATAAACCGGGATAAAACCCAGCATGTACAGCCGCCAGCTATCCAGTTTGCCGCAGACAGTTTGTGCTAGGGCAGCCAGGGTCGTCCAGCACAGGATGGCACTGCCGCCTGCTGCGGCCAGGTCCAGCAGCTCGCCCTTCTCCCCTCCGATCAGGAAAGAGACAAGCATGACCAGAAGAAGAAACAGGAAGATCTGCGCATAGCCTCCCACCGAATCCTTGAATGTTTGAAGCAAGTCTCCCGGGAGGATCTTCTGGATGGCTTCCAAAGGATTCTGTACAAAATCCTCCATGGTGACTGGCGAATCATCCAGATATGGTTGCCAGCTCTCGCTGCCGGGCAGGGCAGCCTGTCCGCTGGAGTCGGCTGTGCCGGCGGCCTGCGAGGCCGGGGCTCCAAGCACAAGGAGTGCGGCAAGTATCAGTGCCCATAGCAGATGCTTTATCCTGTCAATTTCCATATCATCTCACAGACCTCCTCCAACAGCGGCCAGAGAGCCGCCAAAGTAAGAATCCGTCCGGCAAAAGCGGTACACCAGGCAAGTGCTTCGGCTTCAGCCTCCCTGCAGACGGCACAGGCATAGTCAGTCAGCAGCAGAACACCTGCGCAGCGCAGCAGGCTTGTAAATGCAATGCCCTCCACCCGGTTTGCCAGGGCCGTCAGCCCTGCAAGGATGCCGTCCATCCAAAAGACCAGCCGCGCAAGAATGACAAGGCCAGCTGCCAGGGACAACAGCAGAGCAAAAGCCGGGGCCGATTTGCGCAGCAGGCCATACAGCAGAGCAGCAGCAATGGCCAATCCAAGGGTAGGAAGCAAACTGTCCATCATGGGTGGTCCCCTATAGCTCAAAGAGGGATTTGATGGTCACAAAGAGCTCGCTGATCTGCTGTACCAGCATGGACAGGACCACCACAAGACCCGCCAATGTGGTCATCATAGCCTGATCTTCCCGCCCTGAACGGATCAGCAGCTGGTTGAGTACGGCAACAATGATCCCGATGGCTGCTATTTTGAATACGAGATCGATATCCACGCCCTGTCATCTCCTTTTTCGCTACATCACCAGCAGACCCAGTAGTGCGCCGGCGGCTAGACCAAGGCGCCGGTCCAGACTAAGGGAAAGCTGCTCATCCTGTCTGGCCTGTGTGAGAAAACCGTCGAACCGCTGCAGGTAGTAATCCAGCCGAGCACACTCCTGTTTGGCGTCGGTATGTCCAAGACCTGAAAAGCATTCCGCAAAGCACGCTGCCTGCTCCCGGTTCAATAAGGCCGGCGGATGCAGGTTTTGAAAACAGGTTCCCTGATAAAAGACTGCTTTCATAGGGCTATCCGGTGGATATTCGAAAGAGAGCGCCCGATACAAGCGATTCAGATCAGTGCGGCGGCAGTCAATCTCTTGCCGCAGACGCAGCAGCAGTCCCACAATTTCCTCCAGTGTGCGCCGCCGGGCGGTGTATTTCTGCCGCCGGGTATCCCCGGCACAAAACCCACAGAGGGTCAAAAGAGCCGCTGCTGCCAGACGCAGAGCAGTGCCGTTCATACCATGGCTACCTCGCGTATCTCTCCGGGAGCTTGTCTGCCGGTAAGCTGCACCAGAACCCGGAGCATTTTATTTTGTTTCATGTACATCACTTGCGGGCGGCAGAGCGCTTCTTCAAGACTGGCGGCATGAAGGCTGGCAATGCAGTCTACGCCGCCGAAAAAACCCTGTTCCAATTGCTTTACTTCTTCCATACTCCCCAGCTCATCCAACACTATAACCTGCGGAGCCAGTGTACGCAGTGCCATTTGGATGGCCTGTCCCTTGGGAAGGCCTGCAATGAAATCCACCGGCGGCCTGGAATACCGGCAGGATGGTGGCCAGAGTTCCTCTCTTTTGTCGATGACAGACACGGCTTTCCCCTGCTCTGCCAGATAGGAAATCATATTCCGCAGCAGGGTTGTTTTGCCGCTGTCTGGTTCTCCTGCAACCAGCATCCCTACAAAATGGACCTTCAGCTGCTGAACCAACTGATGTGGCAGAGGAATTTGCCGAATGCGAGCGATTCTGAGATTCAGTGAGTGGACAGTCTGCAGGATGATCCCGTCTTCCGGGTGGACCAGATATTTGCCCCCCACGCCGACCCGATGCCCGCCGGGCAATGTGATATATCCCCCGGCCAGCTCACTTTGATGGGTGTGAACAGACCCGTCACAGAGATGATAAAAGGCCTCTTCCACCTGAGCCTGCGTTGGGCGCAGGGTTTTCAGAACGGCCGGGCAGCCGGGCAGCTGTGCAGCAGGACACAGAGAACCGCCCACGTTGACCCAAATCAAACATCCGGCACGCAGGCGGATTTCATGAATTCGGCTGGCCGTATCAGGGCTGATGCTGCACAATGGCCTTGCCAGGAAATCCGGCAGCGCTTCTGCAACTTGTCTATACGCATCCATTGTCTTTTCCTCCTCAACAGAGCAGATTGGCATCCGTTCACCCGGCCTGCCCGGGTTACAACACTATATGGGACAGCCTGTTCTTTTAGAACTGCGTGTCCATTTGTACAAAAAAGACCGCAGCACTCTACTGCGGTCTGACTTCTCGGTTCTATTCTTCCAGCTGATCGGCCTGGGTCAGCATGGTTTCGGCAAAAATAGCGTAGCCGCGGGTGGGGTCATTTACCAGAACGTGGGTCACGGCTCCTACCAGCCGCCCGTTTTGAAGAATGGGGCTGCCACTCATCCCTTGCACGATGCCGCCGGTTTCGCGCAGCAGATCCGGGTCAGTTACATGAACGACCATATTGCGGACCGATTCGGCATCTGTCACTTTTTCGATCTCCACATCATAGAGCTTGGGGGTCTGACCCAGTGTGGTGGTCAGAATTTGGGCGGGGCCTGTCACGACTTCCTGGGCGAAAGCAACTTCCATAGATTGCCCTGTAAACTCAGCGCGGGTTTCCCCGTAGACGCCATTCTCTCCGTTGATCTCAATGGTACCTACGGCGTGGCTTCCAATGAATTTGCCCTTCAGTTCTCCGGGACTGCCAGCTGTGCCAATGGTGCATCCTACAATTTCACAGGGTACAATCTCCCCGCTGCGCAGGGCGATGCTCTGACCGGTGTCTCCGTCGCTGATGGAATGTCCCAGCCCAGCAAAGATGCCTTGCTCTTCCTCAATAAAGGTCAAGGTCCCCACACCGGCGGAAGAATCCCGCACCCACATACCGGCACGCCACTCATTGGCGACGGCATCCCAGCAGGGCGTAAGGGTTGTCTGTTGCTGCTGTCCGTCCCGGACATAGATGACGCGGACCGGTTGGCCTGCGGCAGCTTCCAGAGCTGCCTTAACCTCATCGTTGCTCTCGGTGGATGTGTCTCCGATACAGATCACCCGGTCACCAAGACGAAGTCCTGCCTCTTTGGAGGGGTTCACTGGAACACCGTCGCTGCCGTTGATATCGGTAAATCCTACGATCAGAGCCCCTTCTGAAAACATTTTGACGCCGAAAGGGGTGCCGCAGACGGTGACCGTCTGACGCGGTGTAATAACGGCCTGAACCTTTTTAACCGGGAAGATCCCGCCGATGGACAAGGTAGTCTGATAACTTCCCACCGTCCGGGTACTGACAACATTTTGGGTATTGCCGCTGCCCAGTGGTTCCACGTAGGCAAAGCGGGGCAGCACCAATGCCTGTCCTGGTTCCAGATAAATGTGATCGGGCAGGCTGCTGTATAGCCATCCCAGGGAACAGACAGCAGCTGTCGCCAGATAAGCAGCACAGATCCGCCATGCCCGATGCCAGGCATGGGTTGTGGAATCGATGGAATGTTTCACGTTTGCACTCCCTTGTATTGATTTTAAATCTCTGGGTTCTTTTTCATTCCGATACAGGTTGGCCAGAGGGCTCTAAGCAGGTAGGCCAGCAGACAGATTCTCCAGAGGGCAGCTGTCAGCCAAAGAAGCAGCAGCAGGGCATCCAGGCGGGAAAAATACCCCAGTGCCCAGGCGCGGAGCAATTCCAGTCCCTGATAGTCAGAAGATACCGCTCTGCCCAGGACCAGATCCAGGACCAGGGCATACCCGGCCTGAACGCCATAACTCCAAAAAGGCAGAAAGATCCCTTGATGGGCCTTCTTTTTCTGACACAGAAGCGGCAGGGCAAAATATTCTGGATAGATGGGGATCGGCGGCCATCTGCCGCCCCAAACCGGTGCGCCTTCGGCTGTAAAAAGTCTCTGCCAGTGCATCTGGCTTCCGATACCTGCCAGGCATACCAGCGCCCCGGCGGCCAGCAGCCACCACACCGCCCTGGCAGACCGGTCCAGAGCACTGGCTTTCATTTCCCAGGACACCAGGAGCAGAATGGGCAGGACAGCAATGAGGCCGTTGGAACCAAAGTGCTCCCGGCAGACAGTCTGGGCTGCACAGGCAGTCCGAAACAGCTCCATTCCAAACCAGCCTAAAAAGATCCAGGCACCCAGTCGAGAAAGAAAACCTGCGCCGCTGAACAGCTGGCATTTCAAGGCCAGAAGGTAAAAGCAGCCCGCCCCGATCACCAGCCCCAGCGTACTGAGGAGGCCGAACAGGATGGTGCTGCGGGCTGAGTACTCCCCCGCCGGGCTGTAAAAGCAGTTTGAAAGGGTGGCCGTGACAAGACCAAGCCCCAATGCAGACAGAGAAAAAGTGTATTTGTTTTCCTGGCCCATCTTATCCCCTCCTCTGCCAGATATTGAAAGGCTGGCGGGACATCCGCCGGTAATCCCGACGGATGACGCCATCTTCCACCAGCGGCTTGTGGGGAAAAGGATGCTGAGCCAAATAAGGTACCCCCATGGCCGACACATCGGACAAACTAAACAGAAAGACCAGGAAAATGGCGGCCAAACCCACAGGCCCGGCCAGCCCGGCTGCTATAACCACCATCAGGCGCAGCAAGGTGGCCGGTTCATACAGAGATGGCGTGATGAACAGGGCTACCGAGGTAATGCATGCCGTCAGGATCACCGGCGTACTCATCAGCCCGGCGGCGACGGCAGCATCTCCAATGATCAGGGCAGCAACCAGGCTGACTGAATGACCCAGAGACTGGGGCATCCGGAGCCCTGCTTCCCGGATCAGTTCCAGGATCAGGATTACCATGACCATCTCAGCGAAAAGAGGCAGAGGAGTTCCCTGTTCAGCTGCGGCAATCTTGGAGAGGAGCTGGGGCGGAATCAATTCGGGCAAATAAACCGCCAGGCAGACAAATACACCTGGCAGGAAGATGGTCAGATAAAAAGAAGCGTATTTTAAAATCCGGATGAAGGAGGAAAAGAAGGCCGTGGTGGCGTAGTCATCCAGACACTCAAAGTTTTCTGCAAACAAAGCCGGCAATACCAGGACGGATGGACTGCCGTTGACCATAATCACAATTTTGCCTTCACAGAGCTTGGCTGCGGCCACCGCGGGACGCTCCGTATAGCTCACAGGGGTAAAAAGCCGAAAACGGACCGGCAGCAGCCATGGAACAAAGTAACTGGAATCCAGCAGCAGTTCCGGGTTTGCATTTTTCAGGATGTCCCGGATTTTGGCCACAGCCTGGGCGTCAGCTTTATCCCGCCGATAGCACAGCGCGTATTCCGTTTTCATGGCGGTATCGGCCTGGGAGACTTCCATGACAAGGTTATCGTTCCGGATCAGGCGCCGCAGCAAACTCAGATTGACCCGCAGCAGATCCGAAAAGCCTTCCCGGCTGCCCCGGAGATTGCCTTCTCCAGAGGGCTCTCCGATGGACCGGAATTTCAGGTTTTGGACCGAGAAGGCGATCCCCTGGCTACAGCCATCCAAAAGCAGAACCGCAAATCCGGCAGTTAGACGCATGACTACATCATCCAAAGACCGCACAGGCGTACTTTCCGCAGGGAGGTCAGAATGATACATCAGATGCTCATAGACCTTTTGACCAGGGGCTGGATTCCGCTCAAAGTCGGTGAACTGGTCCTCCCGGTTGACGGCATCCAGCAGAATGGTCCAAAGGGAGGACAGACTGGCCATGCCGTCAAACAAAACAATGGCCGCAGGACAGCCGCAGATGGAGATCTGCTTTGCATAATAATCAGCCGAAGCGCCAAACCTAGTATTGAGCTCCGCCAGATTTTCACTGAGTTTGATTGTGAGCTGATCCATTCCCAATGGTTCACCGTCCTTTTCTGATTGCAAACCCAGTATGCCCGAAAGAGGCCGGGTTCATACCCTGCCGTCTGCGTGCAAAAGGAGGACAGCCCATTGAAATTGCTGATTTTCCGCACCGTACTGATTTATCTGTGCGTCTTGTTTGCCATGCGCCTGATGGGAAAACGTCAGCTGGGAGAACTACAGCCTGAGGAACTTGTATCCACCATGCTGATCTCCAATCTGGCCTCCATCTCAATTGAGTCGGAGGAGTTCCCCATTACAGCCAGCCTGGTTCCCCTTTTCCTGATTGCCGTCCTGGAATTGCTGGGCTCGCTGCTCAGCTTTCACAGCCAGCGCTTCTCCAATATCCTTTCAGGCCGACCCAAGACGGTGATCCTTGACGGCAAGATTGACCAGAATGCACTGCGGATGCTCCGGCTGACCGCCGCAGACCTGATGGAAGCGCTGCGGGGCAAAGAAATCTTTGACCCGCGGGACGTATCCTATGCCATCGTGGAAACCAATGGTAGCCTTTCGGTCGCCCGCAAACCTGCCAAAGAAACAGTGACCCTGGCAGACCTGGGCGTGGCTGTCCAGAAAGCCCAGGCAACCATTCCGCTGGTGGTGGATGGCCAGGTGTTGGATGACAATCTCCGCTTCTGCGGCAAAGACAGAACCTGGCTGGAGCACACCGCTGCCGCCAATACCCTGCTGGTCAGCGAGATCCTCTTATTGCTGGGCAACGACACGGAGGATTATTTTCTCTTGCGCAAACAAAAAGGGGCCCCCGCCCGGGGGCCCAAAAAAGGAGCTGACTCAGTGTGAAGAGAATTTGGCTGTGCCTTGGGATTGCAGTGGCCATTCTGCTTCTGACGGGCTATAGTACCTACCAGGTCCGGACTTTTGCAGACGAGGTGACAGCCCAGCTGGATACTGCAGTCCAGGCGCTGGAGCAGGACGATTTGCCCTGTGCCCACCAGGCAATTTTGGAAGGCGCTTCCCTCTGTGAAACCATGCGCCGAGGCAGCGTGCTGTATTTGCGCACCGAAGATTTTCTGGAACTGGAAGCTTGTCTTAGGGCTGCCGCTAACTACTTGACAGAAGGAGCACAGGAAGAGGCGCGGGGTGAAATAGGCCGAGCCGCTTTTCAGGCAGAGAGCATTGACTGGTTGACCCGCCGCTGGCTTTAAAAAGGAGCGCTGGGTACAAAAACAGCCCGGATGCACAGGCATCCGGGCTGTTCCAATGGTTCAGGACTTGCGGTCTTTCATCAGCTGTTCCAGTTCTGCAAAGAAGCTTTCCACGTCGGCAAACCGCCGGTAGACCGAAGCAAAGCGGACATAAGCCACTTCGTCAATCTTTTTCAGCTCCTGCATGGCAAGCTCGCCAATCTGCACGCTGCTGACCTCACGGTCATAGCTGCTCAGGAGGGTCTGCTCGATGTTGCTGACGGCCTGCTCCAGCTGCTCATAGCTGACGGGCCGCTGGGCGCAGGAACGGAGCATGCCGTTGAGCACTTTCTGACGGTCAAAGGGCTCTCGCGAGTTGTTCTTTTTGATAACCATCAGAGGCAGCGTTTCAACCGCTTCATAAGTGGTGAACCGCTTGTGGCAGGCCAGGCACTCGCGGCGGCGGCGGATCCGTTCACCATCTTCAGTTGGGCGGGAATCAATCACCTTGGACTCTTCGCCGCCACAATAGGGGCATTTCATAGGGTGTCCTCCATTTTCTAAGTGATCCGGTCAGCCCGGCAACGGATTAGTTCTTCTGCTTGCCTTTGCGGTTGGTCCAGGTAATCCATGCAGAAGTGGAAACGCACAGCGAGGTGTAGACGCCGCTGATCATACCCATCGTCAGGGGGAATGCAAAGGTGAAGATGCTGTCCAGCCCATACAGAACCGAGACGATGCACATCACAGCCAGTGCTACCACTGTGGTGATGGTGGTCATCAGGGTGCGGCGAAGGGACTGGTTCAGAGAAATGTTGATCAGCTCGGGGAAAGATGCCTTCTTGCCCAGCAGCTTGCGGTTCTCACGAATCCGGTCGTAGATGACAACGGTATCGTTGACCGAATAACCGAGGATGGTCAGCAGAGCGGCGATAAAGTTGCCGTCCAGCGGTGCCCGCAGGATGACAAAGACGCCAAAGATCACCATCAGGTCATTGAGCAGGGCCAGGATGGCCATGGCGCCGCCGGTCAGGCCGCCGATATTTCTGAAGCGGATTGCAATGTAGATCAGGATCAGGGCCAGGGCAAACACCACAGCCACCAGACTCTTCTGGAGGAAGCGGGTACCCATGGCAGGGCTGACATTGCTCAGGGACAGCTGGGCGAAGCTGTTATCCGGGAAGCTCTCCCCCAGGCTGTCCAGCAGGCCGGTCACCTGGTCGGTGGTGACGGTCTCACGGCCGGGCATCGAGATCTTGATGGTGGATTCACCGGTGGCCACGTTCTCACCGGTCTGAATGGTGAGGTTGGTGCTGCCCAGAGCAGTCTCCGCGGTCTGCTGAACAGCCGAGAGATCCGGGGTACCCTCGTAGCTCAGGGTGATCATGGCACCGCCGGTGAACTCGGTGTCCATCTTGACGCCCAGCACCACAGCGCACAGCACGATGGCTGCCATCAGGCAGGTGGAGAAGGTCAGGAAAGCTTTCCGCTTGCCGGTGAAATCAATCTTCCGGGGCTCCTTCTTCTCGCGATCAGCGCCGTACAGCCAGGGATTCTGGAGCGCCTTGATGGAGGCAGCGCCGGCGATCATCACACGGGTGCAGAAAACGCCGAACACAAAGTTCAGCAGGACACCGGTCAGCAAGGTATAGCCGAAGGCGTAAATGGTGCCGGCGGTGGATGCGCCGAAAGCGAAGAACACGAAGTTCAGCAGACGGGCAAAGATGCCGTCGGTGGGGCCGAAGGCACCCATCAGGATGATAGCAACGATCACGATGGTAACGTTGCCGTCAATGACAGGGGTCAGGCCGCGGGCAAAGCCGCTCTTCAGAGCGCCGGGCAGAGATTTGCCGCTGCGCAGCTCCTCTTTGATGCGCTCTGCCGTGATGACGTTGGCGTCAACACCCATACCGATGGCCAGGATGATACCGGCAATACCGGGCAGGGTCAGGGTAAAGCTGTTGAATACCGGGAAGTATCCCGACACAAAAGCCAGAGTTGCAGCCACCTGGCCCAGCAGAGCCACGCAGGCCAGAACGCCGGGCAGGCGGTACATGGAAATCATGATCACAAAGATCAGCGCAAAGGCGATGATGCCGGCGTAGACCATGGCCTGCAGGCTGTTCTCGCCCAGGGTGGGGCTGATGGTGGAGTAGCTGTCCACGGTCAGAGCAAAGGGCAGTGCGCCCGAATTGATCTGACGGGCCAGTGTGACCACGTCGTCACGGGTGAAGTTGGACCCGGTGATCACAGCCTTGCCGTCGGTGATGGCAGCATTGACGGTAGCAACACTGACGTTCTGGTCGTCCAGCCAGATGCTGATGGTGCCGCCTTCCTGATAGAGACGGGTGGTGGCATCGCCGAAGGCGGCTGCACCTTCCGAATCAAACTCCAGAGCCACATAGTACTCAGAAGCACCGCCATCGGTCACAGGGCCATACTGGGCGGTGGCCTTTTCGACGCTGGAACCATCCAGAATCAGGGTGCCGTCGGCACTGCTCCCCTCCCGGAAGGTCAGGTATGCAGTGGTGCCGATTTCCTGAATGGCGGCCTCGGGGTCAAAACTGGTTTCGTCCGACTGCCAGGGGAACTCCAGGATCAGACTATCCTGATTGTAGTCTGCATAGAGCTCATAGTCGGTGATATTCAGGGCGACCAGACGGTTTTCGATGACCGACTGGGCTGCATCCAGCTGCTCGTCCGTTGCATCGTAGCCATCAGAGGGCAGGAACGTCACGTTGACGCCGCCCTTGATATCCACACCGAAGCGGATATCCGATACGCCCTTGATGTAGGTCGTGGTCACATCTCCGTACTTCACGGCTACGCCAAAGAACGCAGTGATTGCAAACACCACGATCAGCAGCACCGTGACCACGAGATGCCATGCTCTGCCTTTTGTTTTCATATTGATTTGGAAACCTCCCAATGAAATAACCTCCCGCCTGCCCGGTTGGCCGGACAGGCAGAGGAGATTTTTTAGGATGCATCTGAAAAGTCAAACAGGCCGAACAGTGGCTGCAAAGCGCTGGGGGACTTTTCAGACCGGCCCTGAGCCGGAAGCTCAGGCCTTCTGCTTGAGCAGCAGCTCAACAGTAGCCAGCCGGGTGCAGATGGTCAGCAGGTCGGAAGCCTTCTCGACCTCGGTCAGGCTGGGGTAAGTGGGGGCAATGCGCAGGTGGGAATCGTCGGGATCCTTGCCGTAGGGGAAGGATGCGCCGGCGCCAGTCAGCACCAGGCCTGCCTCCTTGCATAGCTGTGCCACACGCTTGGCGCAGCCGGGCATCACATACAGGCTGATGAAGTAACCGCCTTTGGGGTTGGTCCAATGAGCGATGTCGCCGCAGGGGATCAGCTTCTGGGCAAAAGTGGTCTTGACAGCGTCAAAGGCGGGCACCAGACGGCGGCGATGCTTGAGCATATGAGCCAGGACGCCTGCCTTGTTCTTCAGGAACCGCACATGGCGCAGCTGGTTCATCTTGTCGTAGCTGATGATCATGACGCCGAAGCGCTTGCAGACATACTTCATCATGTTGTCGCTGCAGGCCAGAGCCGACACACCAGCGCCCGGGAAGGTGATCTTGCTGGTGGAAGTGAACATGAAGACGCGGTCCTCGTGGCCGTAAGGCTTGCTCTCCTCCAGCAGAACCGGGGTCTCAATGATCTCGTCAGTCAGATGGTGGACGATGTAAGCCTCATCCCAGAAGATCTTGAAATCAGGGGCGGCGGTCTTCATGGCGGCGAAGCGGCGGACGGTTTCGTCGCTGTAAGTATAGCCATCGGGGTTGGAGTACTGGGGCACACACCAAATGCCCTTGATGGTGGGATCCTCTGCCACCAGCTTTTCAACCATATCCATATCGGGGCCTTCCGGCGTCATGGGGACATTGATCATGTCGATGCCGAACTCCTCGGTGATACGGAAGTGACGGTCATAGCCGGGCACAGGGCACAGGAACTTGGGGTGATCCACCTGGGACCAGGGGCAGGGAGACTCCGGGAAGCCGAAGGTGTAGCCAATGCTCACCAGGCAGTACATCAGCTGCAGGCTGGAGTTGCCGCCCACAAAGACGTTTTCGGGCTTGACGCCCATCACGTCGCCAAACAGCTGCCGTGCCTCGTACAGACCTTCCAGGTCACCGTAGTTGCGGGCATCGGTGCCGTCCGCAGCAGTGTAATCGGTGGTCTTGAACAGGTCCATGGACAGGTCCATCTGGTGAGGGCCGGGCTTGCCGCGGGCCATATTCAGCTTCAGGCCCATGGCCTTGTAGTCCTCATAGGCTTTGCGCAGCTTGCTCTCCTCTTGCTTCAGTTCTTCGGTGCTCATCTCCAAATAATTTGCCATAATGAAGTGCTCCTTTACAATACTTTCTTTGCCCACAACCGCAGCTTCCCTGCCAGAGAAAGTGCGGCAGAAATGTCTTTCCACTGGCCGGCTTTGCCGGCACAATCCCAGACTTTATTATTATAGTACACTTTCTGGCGAGAAACAAGAATTTTGGGTGAAAAAAGCCCAGCCGAGGGGTGGGTTCCCTGGCTGGGCAGCAACTTCGGCAAATCTCAGCTCACCGAAATCTGATTCTTGTAGCGTTTGCGGACGGCGCCGTACTCCATGTGGGGTTCGCCGCCTTCCACGGTGTCCTCGTCAATGGTAACCCGGATGATGGTGGCATCACTGGGAACAGTGTACATCACCGGCATCAGCAGGTTCTCCATCACACTGCGCAGGCCGCGGGCGCCGGTTTTGCGCTCGATGGTCTTGCGGGCGATGGCACGCAGGGCATCATCGGTAAAGACCAGGTCCACGTTGTCCATTCCAAGCAGTGCTTTGTACTGCTTGACCAGGCTGTTTTTGGGCTCTTTCAGCACCCGGACCAGAGTATCCTCGTCCAGGTCATCCAGAACGGTGATGACAGGCAGACGGCCGATCAGCTCAGGAATCAAGCCAAACTTCACCAGATCATGGGGCTCCACCTTCCGCAGCAGAGCCTTCTGTGCTTCAGAGGAGTTGTCCTTCAGATTGCTGCCAAAGCCCAGCGCGGAGTTGTCGGTGCGGCGCTGGATGTATTTGTCCAGCCCGTCAAAGGCGCCGCCGCAGATGAACAGGATGTTGGTGGTGTCAATCTGGATGAACTCCTGCTGAGGATGCTTGCGGCCGCCCTGGGGCGGGACATTGCTGACCGTGCCTTCCAGGATCTTCAGCAGGGCCTGCTGGACACCTTCACCGCCCACGTCCCGGGTGATGGAGGGGTTTTCGCTCTTGCGGGTGATTTTGTCGATCTCATCGATGTAGATGATGCCGATCTGCGCCCGCTGCACATCGAAGTCGGCTGCCTGAATTAGTTTCAGCAGGATGTTCTCCACATCCTCACCTACATAGCCGGCTTCGGTCAGGGTGGTGGCATCGGCGATGGCAAAGGGGACGCCCAGCATCCGCGCCAGTGTCTGTGCCAGCAGGGTCTTGCCCACGCCGGAAGGACCCAGCAGCAGAACGTTGGACTTCTGCAGCTCGACGTCATTCCCCTTCCCGCTCATGATTCGCTTGTAGTGATTGTACACCGAGACGGACAGGACCCGCTTGGCCTCATCCTGGCCAATGACATACTGGTCCAGACCCTCCTTGATCTCCTCGGGGGTCATAATATTGAGCTGGACCGGTGCTGCAGGCTGCATCCGGGCCCGGGCGTTGGGGGCGCCGCCCCGATTGGGACGGTTGCCGCTGGAACGGTCGGGCTTCTCCCCCAGCAGATCGTAGCACAGGTTGATGCACTCGCTGCAGATGTTGACGCCGGGCCCAATGATCATACGCTCGACTTCGTCCTGATGCTTGCCGCAGAAGCTGCAAACAAGATCTTTTTCATTTTTATCTCTGCCGGAATTGTTATTTGCCATAGCTGTACTTTCCTTTTTTGTGCGTTTCTGCGCTCAGCCAGTGGTTCAGCGTGTGGTAATGACCTGGTCCACCAGGCCGTACTCCTTGGCCTGCAGAGCGGTCATATAATTATCCCGCTCGGTGTCCTCGCGGACCCGCTCGATGGGCTGGCCGGTGTACTCGCTGAGCAGGCCGTTGATCTTATCGCGCAGGTAGACGATGTGGTCAGCGTGAATCTTGATGTCGGTGGCCTGGCCCGAGAGGCCGCCGCCCTGTCCGCCGGCGATCAGAGGCTGATGGATCAGGATCTCCGAGTTGGGCAGCGCAAAGCGCTTGCCCTTGGTGCCGCTGGCCAGCAGGAATGCGCCCATCGAAGCAGCCATACCCATGCAGATAGTGGAGACATCGCACTTGATATAGTGCATGGTGTCATGGATGGCCATGCCTGCACTGATGGAGCCGCCGGGGCTGTTGATATACAGGCTGATGTCCTTGTCCGGGTCCTGCCCCTCGAGGTACAGCAGCTGGGCAACAACCAGGCTGGCGGAAGTATCATTGACGTCCTCGCTCAGGACGATGATGCGGTCGTTCAGCAGACGGGAGAAAATATCGTAGGAACGCTCTCCGTGGGCTGTCTGTTCTACAACATAGGGAACAAAACTCATAACAGTTCGCCTCCTGAAAATCAAATTTGATTCGCTATTTTTGCAAAATTGACCGATGCGACATCCAAAAAACCGCCGCATCGGTCAATTTCAACAACATGTGCGCGGGCAGCGCGCCGCAGGCGCTCTCCTGCCCTGGCTCAGCTTACCGGCAGTGATTACTCAGCGTCGGCAGCCTTCTCTTCGGCCTCAGCGGCCTTCTCCACGATATTGGCGTGGCTCTTGACAAAGTCGATGGCCTTGTTGACAGCCAGATCCTTCTTCAGGTCATCCATGTTGACCAGCTCGCGGACCTTGGACTCCTCCATCTTGTACTGGTCGGCAATCCGCTTGATCTCAGCATTGACATCATCCTCAGAAGCGGTGATATTCTCAGCTGCAGCGACAGCCTCCAGAGCCAGACGGATCTTGACCTGCTTCTCAGCCTGGGGCATGAAGGAAGCACGGAACTGCTCCATGGTCTGGCCCATATACTTCAGATAGGTGTCCAGGTTCAGACCCTGCTGCTCCACACGGAAAGCAAAGTCGTTGACCATCTCGTCCATACGGACATCGTACATGGCCTGGGGAATCTCAGCCTCCATGCCGGCGATGACCTGATCCACCAGAGCGTTCTCCACAGCCAGGTCATCCTGCTTGTCCAGCTGCTCCTGGTTGGACTTGCGGATGGACTCCTTGAACTCTTCCAGGGTGTCGTACTCGGAGCAATCCTTGGCCAGCTCGTCGTCCAGAGCGGGCAGCTCCTTGTACTTGACCTCGTGCAGCTTGATCTTGAAGACAGCAGCCTTGCCAGCCAGCTCAGCAGCCTGATACTGCTCGGGGAAGGTGACATTCACGTCGAACTCGTCGCCGGCAGAGTGGCCCACAACCTGATCCTCAAAACCGGGGATGAAGCTGCCGCTGCCCAGGGTCAGGCTGTAATGCTCAGCCTTGCCGCCCTCAAATGCGACGCCGTCCACAAAGCCCTCGAAGTCGATATCAACGATATCGCCGTTCTGAGCAGCGCCCTCACGGGTCAGCTCACGGGCGTTGCGCTCCTGCACACGCTTCAGCTCAGCGTCCACAGCGGACTCCTGAACAGTATGGACCGTCTTCTCCACGGTCAAACCGGTATATGCACCCAGCTTGACTTCGGGCTTGACAGCGACCTTGACGGTCAGGGTTGCGCCCTGGTCGTCGCTGGCAGAATCAACGGTGACCTCGGGACGGCCCACAGCCTCGATGCCGGCAGCCTTGACGGCGGCCTCGAACTCGGCCGGGAACAGGTTGTTGATGGCGTCGTAGGTGAAGACATCGGGACCGTACATCCGCTCGATCAGGTGACGGGGGGCCTTACCCTTGCGGAAGCCCTGGACCGTGTACTTCTTGCCCTCGGTCTTAAAGACCTTCAGGACTTCGTTCTTATAGGTCTCGGCATCAATCGAGAACTGCAGTTCTGCCATGCTCTTCTCGAGCTTTTCACACTTGATAAGATTCATTTTGATTTTCCTCCGCTCAAAAATTGGTGCTGGGGCAGAGGATTCCTCTCCCCGCATCTGCGCTGCGCGCCTATCTTGTGTTTCCAAACGGCGCACGCGCCTTTGGGTACGACAATCGCGTCAGCGTTTATTATAACACGTTCGCTGCATAAATGCCAGCTGTTTTTTCACATTTTGGGAATTTCTCCTGGTTTTCAGGTCCCGTCAAGTGATTTTATACGGACAGAAGTGAAGTCCGTCCGCGCTGACCAGCTTATAGCGGATGCCATCCACCTCACCCTGAACCGCAAAGCGCAGGGCCTTGCCATGAAGATGGGCATAAAAGCACCGCCGAATTCCATATTCCTTGAGGACAGCTACGATCTCAGGGGCATCCGCTCCGGTATAAACCGGCGGATAGTGGAGAAAGACCAGTTTCTCTTTTCCTGGTTCGGCAGCGTCCAGACTCAGCCGCAGACGGCCGATCTCCCGGTTCATCACTTTTTCGTCGTGGGGCTCCCCCACGTCAAACAGCCAGCCCCGGGTTCCACACAGCGCATAGCCATCCACCGTATAGGAATTGTTGTGCAGCAAATGAAGGGTGTCAAACCCCTCAGACTGAAAGAAAGCGTTCATCTTGTTGGCGGTAGACCACCAATAGTCATGGTTGCCTTTCATCAGGAGCTTTTGGCCCGGCAGACTGTTGATAAAAGCGAAATCCTTGCGGGTATCGGACAGGCGCATGGACCAGCTGATATCTCCTGCCAGCACCACCGTATCCTCAGGCTTCACCAGCTTGCGCCAGTTGGATTCCAGCTTTTCCACATAGCCGTCCCAGCCCGGAAATACATCCATGGGCTTTGCACCGCCCAATGAAAGATGGGGGTCGCCCAGCACAAAAAGTGCCATTGGTTTCTCCTGTTCTAGTTTTATTCCTGGTAGCTCAGTGCCACCGATGCAATTTCACCCGGGTCAATCACTGCATCAAACCGCTCGGCCTTCTGACGCAGGCCGGCCAGGCTTGCAGGGGCAGTACGGCTGGTGACCTGCTCCAGAACCTGCATGGCCTCAAAGTCGTTCTCGGGCGCTGCGTGACCCAGTGCAGCCAGCACGCTCCGGGGGAACTTGAAAGGAGATGCAGTGGACAAAACCACCATCGGCACGCCATCCCGTTTGCTTTCCCGGGCTACATGGAAGGCCACGGCGGTATGGGTATCGCAGAGATAGCCGTCCCGCTCCCAGCGGGTGCGGATTTCCTGGGCCACCTGATCCTCCTCAGCGTAGCCGCAGGAGAAGGTCTCCTGAATGGCTGCCAGGGTCTCGGGACGAACGGTGTAGCTGCCCTCTTTGTTCAGACGGCCCATCAGCGCAGCCACTTCAGTGTCGCTGCCGGTCACATGGAACAGCAGGCGCTCCAGGTTGGAGGACACCAGAATGTCCATGCTGGGAGAAGTAGTTTTGTAGAAGGTCCGCTTGGCAGTGTAGGTGCCAGTGCGCAGGAAATCGGTCAGAACATTGTTCTTGTTGGATGCGCAGACCAGACGGCCTACAGGCAAGCCCATCCGCTTGGCATAGTAGCCGGCCAGAATGTCGCCGAAGTTGCCGGTGGGGACACAGAAATCCACTTCCTGGCCGAAGGCGATCTTCCCTGCTTTGACCAGCTGGGCATAGGCCGCAAAATAATAGACAATCTGCGGCACCAGACGGCCCCAGTTGATGGAGTTGGCGCTGGACAGATGGATGTTCCGCGCAGCCAGCTGGGCGGCGATCTCCTTGTCTGCAAAGACCCGCTTGACGCCGGTCTGCGCATCGTCGAAGTTGCCCCGCACTGCATAGACAGCCACGTTGGCACCCTCCTGGGTGGCCATCTGGAGGCGCTGGATTTCACTGGTGCCGCCGGTGGGATAGAACACCGCGATCTCCACACCGGGAATATCGTGGTAGCCATCCAGGGCAGCCTTGCCGGTATCGCCGCTGGTGGCCACCAGGATCAGAGTCTTTTCGGTGTGATCCAGGTTGCGCTTGGCCTCCACCAGGAGCTTGGGCATCAGCTGCAGGGCATAATCCTTGAAAGCACAGGTGGGGCCGTGCCACAGTTCCAGAGACCAGGTGTCCCCTTCCACCGGTGCAAGATAGCCGGCTTTTCCGCCAAAGGCGGCGCCATAGGTCTTGGCTGCTGCCTGGGCCAGGAAGGCCGGGTCGTAATCAGTCAGGTATTCCTTGAGGACGGCTGCTGCCATAGCCGGATATTCCAGCTGGCAGATGGCCTGAGCGTCCACCTGCGGGAAGGACTCGGGCACAAACAGGCCTCCCTCCTCCGACAGGCCCTGGACAATGGCCTCCGAGGAGGTCACGTGACGGCTGGTGTCTCTCGTGCTGAAAAACTGCATGTTCCATCGCTCCTTTTCAGTCCTGCGTCATCTTGATGATTCACTTGCGTCGAATGCACTTTTTATAATATGTACGATCCAGCGGCCGCTGTCAAGAGGGGTGACCTCTGCCACATCAAACCGGGTAAAAGCCTCGCTCTGGCCGGTCTGCTGCAAATAAGAAGAGGCGGCCAGGATCAGGCGCCGTTGTTTGGCCCTGGTCACCGAATTGGATGGGCGGCACAGGGCGTTGGGGTTGGTGCGGGTTTTCACCTCACACATAATCAGGACGCCCTCAGGGTCCCGAAGAATCAGGTCTACTTCACCTTCCCGGATCCGGTAGTTATGCTCCAAAAGGGTACAGCCCTGCTGGATATAATACCGGGCGGCAGCCTGCTCCCCCCGACGGCCGGTTTCGGCCCGGTCCATCACTGGCCCTCCGTCCAGTAGCCCTGCTTTTTCAAAAAGCTGCGGCGGTAAAAAGGCTGGATGCCATACTGGGCAATTAGCTCATAGTGGAGCTTAGTGGGATAGCCCTTGTGCTTGGCCAGTTGATACTGGGGGTACTGCCGGTCCAGCTCCATCATATAGTGGTCCCGGCTTACTTTGGCCAAAATCGAAGCCGCGCCAATGCTGGCGCTGGTGGCATCCCCTTTGACCACTGGCTGGGCCGGCATGGCCAGCCCGCTGGGACAGCGGTTGCCGTCCACCAGAACAAGGTTGGGGGTGATCTCCAGTTTCTCTACCGCTTCCCGCATGCCGCCCATGGTGGCCTGGAGGATGTTGTCCCGGTCGATGATTTCAGGCCCCACAAAGACAATGCTGTAAGCCAGGGCTTTCTCCTTGATTTCTGCAAAGAGAGTTTCCCGCTTCTTTTCGCTGAGCTTTTTGGAGTCATTGATGCCCCAGACCGGTTTGGTGGGGTCCAGGATACAGGCAGCCACACAGACCGGGCCGCACAGCGGGCCCCGTCCGGCTTCATCTACGCCGGCAAAGCAGCCGCTGGACGCCCGGACAGCATCATCATAAGCATAGAGAGGCTGGGAGATTTCCTCATCGGTCCGGCGCTTCATTCCTCCATGTCCTCCCCTGCATCCTCCCGGCGGGGCGGGCGCTCCAGGGTAATCCGGCCCCATTTGCAGGCCCGGAACTCATCCACCAGCATAACGGCGCACCGCTCGGTATTGACTTCGCCGCCCCGCACCAGCAGGCCGCGTTTGCGGCCGATGGCTTCCATCAACTCATAGGGCGGCAGAGCCATGGTTTCTGCATCCAGCTTATACCGGCTGGCCACCAGGTCGGGATAGTTCTGGCGGACTTCGTCCAGCAGGTTCATGGCCAGCTCTTCCACGTCCAGAATATCATCCTTGATGGAGCCGATGAAGGCCAAGTTGGACGCCGTAGTTTTGGAATCGAATTTCTTCCACAGGACGCCGGGCATATCCAACAGGTCAAACTTCTCGGTGGAAACCCACTGCTTGCCCTTGGTAACGCCGGGACGGTCTGCGGCCTTGGCCCGTGCCGAGCCGGCAAAGGTATTGATGAAGGTGGATTTGCCTACGTTGGGAATGCCGCAGAGCATAATCTGAGTCTTTGCACCACCCATACCGCGGGCCTGACGCCGGGCCAGCAGACCCGACAGCTCTTTTTCGATGGCAGACCGGACTGCGGCGGTGCCGCCCTTGCTTTTGGCATTGATGGCAACACAGCCGGCATCTGCCGAACGGAAATAACGAATCCATTCTTCGGTGACGGAAGGATCTGCCAGGTCTGCCTTGTTCAGCGCATACAGCCGGGGCTTGCGGGCGGTAATCCGCTCAATCTCCGGGTTGAGGCTGGACAGCGGAATCCGGGCGTCCAGCAGAATCAGGCTGGCGTCCACATGCTGGATCTCCTGCTCCATCACCCGCAGGGTGCGGGCCATGTGGCCCGGGAACCACTGAATATTGAATTGATTGGAAAATTGCATTTCTTCGTTGTTCACTTGACCACTCCTGCATCTTCCAGGGGCAAAAAGCAGAACAGCACTTTGCCCAGGATATCCTCCTCCGCAATGCAGCCGATGCTGGAAGACCGGCTGTCCAGGGAGGCGTTGCGGTTGTCACCCATCAGGAACAGCTCTCCTTCGGGTACGGTATAGGGGAATTCCAGGTCATAGCCCAGATGAGTGGGCTCAGCAATATAATCTTCCTGCAGCACTTCCCCGTTGACGGTGACAGTGCCGGAAGTGTAGTCGATGGAAATGGTATCGCCGCCCTTGGCAATCACCCGCTTGACCAGGGGCTTGCCATAGGTGGTGTAATCATCCACAATGACAATATCGCCCCGCTCGGGCGTATAGCCGGCCCCCCAGACAATCAGCTTGTCTCCATCCCAGAGGGTGGGATTCATGGATGCGCCGTCTACCTGGATGATCCGAAAAAAGAAAGAGAACAGCAGTACCATCACAACCAGCGCCGAAATCAGTGCTTCATACCATTCAATCACACCCTGCCCCGGCTCCTGGGCCGCCTCCATCTCACGTTTTGCGTTTGCCATCCGATACACCCCGCATTCGCTGCTAGATTTTCTGTTATTGTACCACACAGCCCTGCCTCCGAAAAGGGGCAGGGTGTGAAAGGATAAAGAAAAAAGGGACAACAAGTGTCCCTTTTCCCTTACAGCCAGCCTGACAGACAGGCCGCGGATGATCAGATATCGCTCTTGACCTTGGCAGCTTTGCCGGTGCGGCTGCGCAGATAGTACAGCTTTGCGCGGCGGACCTTACCCTTGCGGACAACGGTCACCTTCTCAACGAAGGGGCTGTTGATGGGGAAGACACGCTCGATGCCCACGCCGTAAGCAACGCGGCGGACGGTAAAGGTCTCGGCGACGCCGCCGTGCTTCTTGGCAATGACGGTGCCCTCGAAGGCCTGGATACGCTCACGCTCGCCTTCCTTGATGCGAACGTCCACGCGAACGGTATCGCCAACGTTGAACTGGGGGCGCTCAGCCTTGATGCTGCCCTCGGAAATAATCTTCAGTGCGTCCATTTGATGATCCTCCATTTGTTTTAGACGTTCATACACGGCACATCTGCCGTCAGAGGACCGCCCGTTTAATGATTGCTTGTCATTAACCCCGCTGTGGTATCAGCGGACACTAACGCCTAACTATGATAGCATAAACCCGCCGGGAAAGCAAGCGTTTTTGCCAAAAAAGCGGCAGAAAATTTTGCGTTTTCTCGAGAAGTCAGACATTCCTACATCTGGGGCGGAAGGGAACCTTGTTTGCCTTCAGCAGTCCGGTGCGGAGGATGGAAGCCTCTGCGGCAGAAGCGCCGAACTGCTGCTCCAGGAATGCGGTCAGCAGCGAAGGGTTCAGGTTCAACTCCTGGGTGGCCGGCAGACAGACACAAAAGTCCGTTCTCTTTCCTTCAGTATAGAAGTCAAGGGCAGGAATGTACTGTTTCAGGTTGATCTGCTTTTTGGATTTCTTGCCCTTTTTCTCCACCATAGCTTCGGTGAGGCCGTTGTATTGCTCCAGCTTGGACTGGGCGGCCGCCGGGTAGCTGATGGTATAGCAGGCATAGGCAATCTCGCTGGCTTTATCCTGGGCAGGCTCCACCTGGAATACATGGATGCCTGCCGGCATGATGGCGTTGAGCTTGTCCTGCCAGGACTGGAAGTCGGGATTCTCCGCCTCAGTCTTGACATCCACGCTCTCGCACAGACTCTCCTGCCCCAGCGACAGCGGACAGGTAAAGGTCATATAGATATGGGGATTGAAGCCCAGGGTATGCCACACCGGCAGACCGCTGCGCTTGAGGACCCGCTGCATCACCCGCTGCATGTCCAGCAGCGAGATGTAGGAGGCCTCATTCCGTTTTTCAAACCAAATTCTTACTGTAATCAAAACAGGGACCTCCCAACAGATGATTTGCGCCGCAGCCGCCGCAGGCGCGGTTGCAGGGCTGCGTGGTCTGGGCAGCCAGTGCCTTCTTGTATTCGCGCACCAGGTATTCATGGGTGACGCCGTAGTCCATGTGAGACCAGGGGGTCACTTCGTCCAGGCCGATGGCCCGGTTGCAGTAGAAATGGGGATCAATGCCCAGATCCTCGAACACCTTCATCCAGGTGTCGTACTGGAAGCACTCCTCCCAGCCGTCAAAGTAGCAGCCACGGCGGTAGGCTTCCACCAGGGCCGGGGCCAGACGACGGTCGCCCTTGGCGAAAACACCCTCCAGGAAGCTGGTCTTGCTGTCGTGGTAGTTGACCTTGATCTTCCGGCTGTGCACGCTTTCCAGCAGGTGCTTCTGCTTGGCCTGCAGGGTTTCGGCAGTGTCCATGGGAACAAACTGGAAAGGGGTATGGGGCTTGGGCACAAAGCAGGCGCAGCTGATGGTTACCTGTACCCCTTTGCCCTTGGCGTGGTCCATGCTGTAATAGAGGTCCACCACCTTCTGGGCGGTATCGGCAATGCCTTCAATGTCGGCCATGGTCTCGGTGGGCAGGCCCATCATAAAGTAGAGCTTGACCGATGTGTACCCTGCCTCAAAGGCAATCCGGCAGGTCTTTTCAATTTCATCCCAGGTGACGTTTTTATTGATGACGTCACGCAGGCGCTGGGTACCGGCCTCGGCTGCAAAGGTCAGGCCGCTCTTGCGGACGCGGGTGGTCTTTTCAATCAGGCTCTCGGAGAAGTTATCCATCCGCAGAGAAGGCAGAGACAGGCTGACGTGCTCCTGGGGGGCCCAGCTGTTCAGATCATCCAGCAGCTCTTCCAGCTGGCTGTGGTCCGAGGTGGACAGGCTGGACAGGCTCAGTTCCTCATAGCCGGTGTTGGCACACAGATCCTGGGCGGCCTTGTTCAGCAGAGTGGCATCCCGCTGGCGCATGGGTCGGTAGAGGAAGCCGGCCTGGCAGAACCGGCAGCCACGGACGCAGCCCCGCAGCACTTCGATGCTGGCACGGTCCTGGATGGCGCCCACCATGGGCACCACAAAGTTGGTGGGCGGGGCAAAATCATTCATGTCCCGGATGATCGCCTTGGTCACCACAGCAGGAATGCCGGGCTCGTTGGGGGTGATGGCCTTGACGCGGCCATCCTCGTAGTAGGTCACATCATAGAAAGCCGGAATATACACGCCGGGAATCTTGGCGATCCGGAGAAGCAGTTCCTTTTTGGAAATGCCCTCCTTCTTTCCCTGTTCAATGGCAGCACAGATAGCGGGCAGCTGACGCTCGCCTTCACCCAGCTGGATCACATCAAAAAAGGCGGCCAGGGGCTCCGAGTTGCAGGTGCAGGGGCCGCCGGCCACAATCAGGGGCCAGCTCTCATCCCGTTCTGCGGCATACAGCGGGATGCCGGCCAGGTCCAGCATAGCCAGGATGTTGGTGTAGGACAGCTCATACTGGAGGGTGAAGCCCACGGCATCAAAGGCAGTGAGCGGATCTTTGCTCTCCAGGGTGTACAGGGGCAGGCCCAGCTTTTCCATCTCGGCTTTCATATCCAGCCAGGGCATGAAGGCCCGCTCACACCACCAGTTTTCGTGCTGGTTCAGCAGTTCATAGAGGATCTTCTCCCCCAGGAACGACATGCCCACCTCGTAGGTGTCAGGGAAACAGAAGGCAAAGCGCACATCCACTTTGTCCTTGTCTTTATAGACGCTGCCCGGCTCGCCGCCGGTATACCGGCCCGGTTTCTGCACGTGGCTCAGCGCTTCTTTCAGCTTTGGGTCAAACATCGGGTTCCTCCAAGTCGGGATCATGGTCCCGTTTTTAGTTTCGTCAGTTATTTTATTGTACCTTATTTTGGGACGGATTGCAATTTCTCATTTTTCTGCAGCAGAGCCGCCAGCATCTGTGCGCCGTCCAGGGGTGGAACCGGCAGAAGATTGAAACCGCCGGTCAGGAGATTGGCCGCCAGAAAAGCGGCGTCCCATACTGTGAACCGCTGGCTCAGGCGCAGATACCACACGGCGGCCAGCAGGGCGTTGGCAGCCGGCCCGGCTGCTGCCAGACAAAATTTTTGGGGGCGTGAAAAGATGAAGCCTCTGATCTGCATGCAGAACCCGGTCATGGTCACCTCGATCACAGGCACCCGGCGGAACAGCGCCAGGAATACGAGAATGTGTCCGCACTCATGCAGAAAAGCTGCCAGCAGCCCAATCCGGAGAAACTGGCTGCTGTCAAAGTAGAGCAGCAGATACAGCAGGCTGCAGGTGAAAAAAGGGTCGCGAAAAACTACCGGCCCCACCTGGATGCGGCGCGGAAAGAGACTGCCCCGCATCAGACCGCTTCTCCCAGCCCCAACAGATCGGACGGATCATAGCGGGTAGCCCGGTACAGGAGTTCAAAGTGAAGATGCGGTCCGGTGGCCCGGCCGGTCTGCCCGGCTGTCCCCAGGACCTCCCCTGCCTTTACCACCTGCCCGGGGCGGGCATAGAGGTATTGGAGGTGGGCGTAGAGGGTTTCCATCCCATCGTCGTGGGCCAGGCGGATATAATTGCCATAGCTGCTGCTGCGGCCGGCAGCGAAGACCACGCCATCCATTGCTGCCAGGACCGGCGTCCCCTCCCCGCAGGCCAGATCCACCCCGCGGTGAAAATCCTCCTGATCCGGATCCAAGGGGTCCGATCGCCAGCCGTATCCTGATGACAGATGCCAGCTGCTTGTCCCCAGAGGAAAGGTAAGATCAGAAGCCGGTACCCTACCCTGGAGGCTGCATCCTGCCGGGGCCGCCCGCTGGGCGCAGGCCCGCAGCACCATGGCTGTCCCAAGGCACAAGAGCAGCCCGCACAAAAGAACCGCCAGGCGGAACGTTCTTTGCCTGACGGCCTTTGGACGGGCTGTCCTTATAAAAGAATTGTTTTTTCTAAAATGGATCCGTCTTGCCTGCACGCCAACGCCCCCTTTTCCCTGAGGCTATTGTATGCAGGATGGCGGTGGGCTCATCACAAAACGCCCTTTACTTTCTGCCGCCGAACAGAGCTCTGCGCAGACGAGAGAACAGGCCTCCCTGAGGCTGCTCTTTCACTACCACGACGGTCTCGGCGGGTTTGGGAGCTTCTGCAGCAGAGGCAGCGGGCTGAGGCTCTGCTGCCACAGGCTGAGGTGCCGGCTTGACTTCCTGCGCAACAGGTGCAACAGGTGCGGCAGGTGCAGCGGGAACAGCAGGACGTACAACAACCTTTGCCTGGACAGGGATGGGCTCAGCGGTCTTGACTGTAGCAGAGGAGGCAGGCCGGCCGCCGGTCCAGTCATCCTTCAGCAGTTCGTACATACCCATCTGGCTGTTGACCAGGGGCTCGCCGGGGGCATGCTTCACCTTCTGATAGCTGCCGTCAGGCTGCATTTCCCGGGCATTCACATTATCGGCCAGCTGCATCTCCAGGATATTGGTCAGCTTCTGGACCAGCACCGGATCGTTGATCCGGACGCCAACCTCCACACGGCACTCCGTGTTCCGGGTCAGGAAATCGCCCGATGCGATGTAGACCCGGGTCTCGCGGCCGTCAAAGAAGCTGTAAATCCGGGCATGCTCCAGATAGCGGCCCACAATGCTGCGGATGTGCAGGTTCTCGGTTTTGCCGGGAACGCCTGCCCGGACACAGCAGATGCCGCGGACGATCATGTCGATCCGGACGCCGGCGCAGCTGGCCTCTTCGAGCTTCAGGATGATGTCACGGTCGCTGATGGAGTTATTCTTCAGAATCATGGAAGCGGGACGGCCCAGCCGTGCGGCTTCGATGATCCGGTCCATCTCATCCAGGAGGACGCTCTTGAACCGCAGAGGCGCCACCAGCATCTGGTCGGTCTCTTCGGTCAGCTTTTGGACGGCCAGGTTCTGGAACACGCCTGCGGCTTCCTCGCCAATATCGGGGTCGGAAGTGATGAAGGACAGGTCGGTATACAGCTCGCTGGTTTTCTCGTTGTAGTTGCCGGTGCCAATCTGGGTGATGTAGGAATAACCCTCTGCATTCTTGCGGGTGATCAGGGTCAGTTTGGAGTGAACCTTGTAGTCCTCAAAGCCGTAAACCACAGTACAGCCGGCTTCCTCCAGCTGCTTGGACCAGTCGATGTTGTTCTGTTCATCAAAGCGGGCCCGCAGCTCCACCAGAGCCACCACTTCCTTGCCGTTTTCAGCGGCATCCACCAGAGCCTGCACAATCTGGGACTCCCGGGCCAGGCGGTACAGGGTCATCTTGATGGAGATGACCTCAGGGTCCCGGGCAGCCTTCTTCAGCATGGTGATGAAGGGGCGGATGGACTGGTACGGATAGTACAGCAGCACATCGTGTTTCTGGACTTCGCTGGTCAGGCTGTAGTTGAGGGGCGGCATCATGGGCCGGGCCGGCGAATAGAACAATTCGGCATGGCCGTCGTTTTCGATGCGAGTATCCAGCTTGTAGAAGAAGCTGAGATCCAGAGAGCTCTTCTGCTCAAAGACCCGGCGGTGATTCAGCTCCAGGCGGGCGCAAAGCATCTTGGTAATCTCAGGGGCCGGCGCAGGGGTGATCTGGAGCCGGACGGCTGCCAGCTTGCGGCGGCGCTTGAGCAGCTCGGTCATGATCTCGCGGTAATCGATATCATGATCCATCATGCCTTCTTTGACGTCAATGTCAGCGTTCCGGGTGACCCGGAACAGGCATTTTTCCAGGATGGTTTCCTTGGCAAAAACCATGCTGACATAGTGATAGACCATTTCTTCGGTGAGGGCAAACTGGGTTTCACCGTCCCGCTTCAGGAAGCACAGGCGCTCCATCTGGCTGGAAATCGGGATGATGCCCAGGCTCATGTCCCCTTCCTTCTTGTCTTTCAGCAGGACGCCCAGGTAAATCTCTTTGTTCCGCAGGAACGGGAAGGGATGGCGGTTATCCACAATCTGCGGGCTCAGGATCGGGAACAGCTCGCTCTGAAAGTATTTCTTCCAGAACCGCTCATCTTCTTTGGAGATCTTGTCAAAGTTCACCTTCCGGTAGCCGTGCTCGGCCAGGGCCTCCAGAGCCTTGTGATAGTACTTGTCACAGTCCATCTGCAGCTCAGCCGTCTTGGGCATGATGGCATTGAGCTGTTCCTCAGGGGTCATATTGGTTTTGTTCTCAGGCTTTTCCTTTTTGCCTTTGAGGTTGGCCCGCTCCTGCAGGGAGCCGACGCGCACCATAAAGAACTCGTCCAGGTTGGACCCGTAAATGGCCAGAAATTTCAGCTGCTCCGCCAGAGGGACGTTCTTGTCCTTGCCCAGCACCAGGACCCGCTGGTTAAAATCCAGCCAGCTCAATTCCCGGTTGATAAAAATACTTTCTTCCTTCATAGTCCTCATTCCCCTTCTGTCAGCTCACATAGGCCAGGCCGGCCCATTGGGCAATGGTATTCTGGGTAATTCCGCTCACCCGTGCCACATCTTCCACCTGCTGGTAAAGACCATTGGCCAGACGGTCATCGATAATGGCCTGGGCTTTCTTTTCCCCGATGCCAGGCAGGGTGCACAGAGCTTCCAGCCCGGCGGTATTCAAATCCACCCGGGCGGCATCCAGCAAGGTCACCGTAGAACCGGCGCTTCCGACCAACTGCATGGGAATCAGGGGCGCCGTGAACAGATAGGCCGACACCATCAGCAAAGCTGACACCGCAACCGATGCCGCCAGGAAGATTTTTTCCTGTCTTGTGACAGGCTTCCTTTTCATTGTACTGTATCCTCCGCAAAAAAGAAAGCCCTCCGCACCAGGTACGGAGAACTTTTTACAGGAATTTTACCTCTTAGCCCTCGCTGTTCCGTACCAGCTGATACAGATACTCCGCTGCAGCGCCTTCCGAAGCGCGGCAATAGGTCACCTGCCCTGCCGCCAGCCGGACTTCTGCCGGAGCGTCAAAAGCCGCAGCACTCTGGCCGGCCAGGCGCATCAATTCCACCATCTGACCGCTGCCGGCCAGTACGGTGATATTCTCGGGCGAGCGCATGGCGGAGGCACAGACGGCACTGAATGCAGCCCCCATGTTCATGCTGTCGGGGGTCAGAGCCAGACAGTCGATGGCCAGCCGGTCCTGCCGGAGCGGAGCGCCGGTTTCTTCCAGCGCCTTCTCAAAGGTCTGCAAGGCCGGGATGGTCTTGGCATCCTGGTAGAGAAGCACCCGCAGCACGTCGGCACTGGATACGCCCTCGGTCTTGGTGAGCAGATAAGGAGTCCACTCGTGGCGCAGATGCCGATCCAGAGCGTGGTTCATCCGGAGAACCCGGGTGGAACCATCCTTCATCTGAAGGGCGATGCCGATGCCGGGCGCTGAAGGAAGCTTGGCCAGGAAATCATCCCCCAGGGCCGCGAAGCTGGCCATGGCCTGCCCATTGCCGGCGGAAAAGCTGTAGACCAGAGTGCCGCCGCACAGCAGCGCAGGAGCAGCCAGGGAAACGCTGCCCAGAATGGCACGCACCGCTTTGGGGGTCTTCTGGGAAAAGACGGTCAGCTGGCCGCCCCGGGCCGTAAACAGCTGCAAAACGTCCCGCAGCACCTGGGTCAGGTTGCCGTCGGCTCCCAGCATCAATGCGTCCAGATCGCAGAGAACCAGCGTGGATTCCAGCGACTGTTTCATGTCCGTCCCCTCCTTAATGAGGTCAAAAAATGGGTGAAGTACGCAGGCAGCTCACTGTTAAAGGACAGCCACTCCCCTGTGGCCGGATGGATGAATCCCAGCGTTTTGGCATGGAGGCACTGGCCGTGAAGGCTGGTGATGCAGTTCCGGGGCCCATAGACGGCATCTCCTGCCACCGGATGATGAATGGATGCCATATGAACGCGGATCTGGTGAGTACGCCCTGTTTTCAGGCGGCATTCCAGCAGGGTGAATTCCCCCAGCCGTTCCAGAACCCGCCAGCCGGTATAGGCATATTTGGTGTGGGGTTCCCCGGCAGGGTATACCGCCATCTTTTTGCGGTCGGTTTTGGAGCGGCCCAGATAGCTCTCCACAAAACCATCGTCCTCACTGAAACCGCCATAGACCACCGTCTGATAGGCCCGCTCGACGCTGTGTTCCGCCATTTGGCGGGACAGGCCAATATGGGTGGCATCGTCTTTGGCCACCACCAGCAGGCCGCTGGTATCTTTATCAATGCGGTGGACGATGCCCGGCCGGATTTCACCGCCGATCCCCGACAGGCTGCCCCGGCAGTGCCACAGCAGTGCGTTGACCAGGGTGCCGTCCGGGTTGCCCGGGGCCGGGTGAACCACCATTCCCTTGGGCTTGTTTACCACCAGCAGATGGGAATCCTCATACACCACGTCCAGCGGAATATCCTGGGGTACGGCGGCAATGGGCGCCGCGTCGGGGATCTCCAGCAGGATGGTGTCTCCGGTTTTCAATTTGAGGTTTTTCACAGCCTGTTTGCCGTTGGCCAGCACATGGCCCTCTGCAATCAGGTTTTGCAGGGCACTGCGGGAGAGGCCGGTGTCTTCCCCGGCCAGAAAACGGTCAATCCGCTGGCCGGCGCTCTCTGCTTCCACCGAAAATTCGCGCTGTTCCATGGATTACTTCTTTCCCTCCGGATTTCTGCGCTCTTCCAGAATGATGGCCAGAATCCACAGGCCCATCCCGACACAGACACAGATATCGGCGAAGTTGAACACTGCGAAACGCATGAACAGCAGATTGATATAGTCCACCACACGGCCTTCGGCAATCCGGTCGATCAGGTTGCCGATGCCGCCGCCCAGAACCAGGACCCAGGCCCAGCGCTGCAGCTGATCGTTGCGGCAATGGGTGAACAGCCACCAGGCGATCACCAGCATGCCGATGCTGGTGGCGGCAATCAGAAACTCCTGTTTGCCGCTGAGAAGGCTGAAGGACATTCCTTCATTGTAGACAAACCGCAGCTCCACGATATGGGGAATCAGCGGCATGGATTCCACCGGCATCAGATTTTGAACAGCCCAGAGCTTGATTGCCTGATCAATGCCCACCAGGGCGGCAATGCAGACGAGATTCAGGAACACAAACATAACATTTCTCCTGTGGGACGGCTGAGGCCCGCTGCAACCCTGCGGCGAGCCTCGCCCTGACAGTTTTTGGCGTTTGCAAAGAACGGCGCTCCCCAAGATCGTACCGAGGGAACGCCGTCCTTCTATTTTTACTCCATCAAATCAGAGCCAGAGCATCAGCCCTCGATGACGCTGGCGCAGCGTGCGCACAGGGTCGGATGAGCAGGATGAGAACCGATGTCAGCGGTGTACTTCCAGCAGCGCTCGCACTTCTCACCCACGGCATGGTCAGTGGCAATGCCCAGGCCTTCCACGGCGGAAGCGGTGCCGCCCTCGCCCTTCACCAGCTCCACACGGGAGACAATCATCAGGTCGGCCAGTTCGTCCATGGGGACGCTGTTCAGCAGGCTGTAGACCTCGTCGCTGCAGCACAGGGTGACGGCAGCTTCCAGAGAAGCACCGATCCTCTTGTCGTTGCGGGCGATCTCCAGAGACTTCTTGACCTCGTCGCGGACGGCCATCAGCTTGGCCCACTTGGCCTTGAAAGCCTCGTCAGCGGCCCAGGCACCGGCGTGAGGCATATCCTCGAACACCACATAGCGGTTCATGCCCTCGGTCTTGGGCAGGAAGTCCCAGATCTCCTGGCTGGTGAAGCACAGGATGGGAGCAATGATCTTGTCCAGGGTCACCAGGATCTTATACATGGCAGTCTGAGCGGCCTGGCGGGCTGCGCCGTTGGTGCAGTACAGACGGTCCTTGATGACATCCAGGTAGAAGTTGGACATGGCCACCACGCAGAAGTTGTAGACCGCATGATAGACCTTGTTGAAGTTATAGGCAGCATAGCCTGCATCGGTCTCCTTCAGCAGGTCGTCCAGAGCGGCTAGAGCCCAGCGATCGATCTCCTGCAGCTGATCCAGCGGCAGCATGTCGGTGTTGGGATCAAAGCCATCCAGGTTGCCCAGGATGAAGCGGGCAGTGTTGCGGATCTTGCGGTAAGCCTCGCTCAGCTGCTTGAAGATATTCTTGCCGGCGCGGACATCCACCGTGTAATCGGAAGAAGCAACCCACAGACGGATGATATCGGCGCCGTAGTCCTTGATGACTTCGGAAGGCTCCACACCGTTGCCGGCGCTCTTGTGCATCTGCTTGCCCTGCTCGTCCACGACCCAGCCATGGCACAGAACTGCCTTATAGGGAGCCACGCCGCGGCTTGCAACACTGGTCAGCAGGCTGGACTGGAACCAGCCGCGGAACTGGTCGGCACCTTCCATATACAGGTCTGCGGGGAAGTGCAGCTCGGGCCGCTCTTCCAGCACAGCGCGGTGGGTGGAACCGGAGTCGAACCAGACGTCCATGATGTCGGTGTCCTTGGTCCACTCGGTGCCGCCACAGTTCTCGCAGACCTCCCCTGCCGGGATGATCTGCTCTGCGTCATACTTATACCAGGCGTCAGAGCCTTCCTTGCGGAACAGGTCGCTGACAGCCTTGATGGTGGCGTCGGTGATGTGGTACTTGCCGCACTTCTTGCAGTAGAAGGCAGGAATGGGCACGCCCCAGGTACGCTGACGGCTGATGCACCAGTCGCTGCGGTCACGCACCATGCCGTACATACGGTCATGGCCCCACTCGGGCATCCACTGGACGCCGTCGATGGCCTTGTAGACCTCATCCTTGAAGGCGTCAATGGAGCAGAACCACTGCTCGGTGGCGCGGAAGATGATGGGGTTGTGGCAGCGCCAGCAGTGGGGGTACTGGTGCTTGATGTGCACCTGGCCCAGGATGACGCCGGCTGCAGTCAGGTCTGCCAGGATGGTCTTGTTGGCATCCCACACCTTCTGCCCTGCATACTTGCCGGCCAGCTCGGTCAGATAGCCGCCATCGTCCACAGGAACGGTAATGGGCACATTGTACTTCTGGCTGACGTTGAAGTCGTCGACGCCGTGGCCGCCGGCGGTATGAACACAGCCAGAGCCGCTCTCCAGGGTGACGTGATCGCCCAGGATCACCAGGCCTTCTTTGGGCAGGTAAACATGCTGATACCGCATCATCTCAAACTCAGAGCCCATGACCGGCTGGCCCACCACCTCATACTCGGTGATGTTGCAGGCTTTCATGACGCTGTCTACCAGCTCGGTGGCCATGATGTGGTACTCGCCATTGAACTTGACGAAGGAGTACTCCAGGGCGCCGTTCAGGCAGATGGCCTCGTTGGCGGGCAGAGTCCAGGTAGTGGTGGTCCAGATCACAAACCAGGTCTTGTCCATCGGGATGCCGTATTTGGCCAGCACGCCGTTGGGATCCTGGGTCACATGGAACTGAACGAAGATAGAGTCACAGTCGTCCTCGCCGTATTCGATCTCAGCCTCAGCCAGAGCAGTGCGGCACTCAGGGCACCAGTAAACAGGCTTCAGGCCCTTGTAGATGTAGCCCTTCTTGGCCATCTCGCCAAAGATTTCGATCTGGCGGGCCTCAAACTCAGGCTTCAGGGTCAGGTAAGGATGCTCAAAGTCACCGATGACACCCAGACGCTTGAACTGATCGCTCATGATGTCGATGTGCTCAGTGGCAAACTTCTCGCAGATCTGACGCAGGCCCAGCTTGGAAATATCCTTCTTCTTGTCGCCGACAGAAGAAAGGGCCTTCAGCTCGATGGGCAGGCCGTGGGTATCAAAACCGGGAATATAGGGGGCCTTGTAGCCGTCCATGTTCTTCTCGCGGATGATGATATCCTTGATGATCTTGTTCAGGGCGGTGCCCATGTGAATGTTGCCGTTGGCGTACGGAGGGCCATCGTGCAGCACAAAGGTGGGCTTGCCCTCATTGTGCTTCATCAGCTGGTTGTACAGATCGTTCTTGTTCCAATCCTCCAGCATGACGGGCTCCTTCTTGGGAAGGCCGGCACGCATCTCGAACAAGGTTTTGGGCAGGTGCAGGGTACTGTCGTATTGAGATTTTGCTTTAGGCACTGGTTCCACACTCCTCAATTTTCTTTCTTTCATTTCTGTGCACAAAGCGCAGATGCACCGGCAAAGCCGATACATGGGAAAAGCAGGAACAGGTGCTTGCGCCCCTGCCCTGCTGCAACGCATGGTAAAACCACGCGGGGGATATAATGTTATTTGCTGAACTGGACGCCCTGGAAGGCAGAGTAATCCACCTCGGCGGGCTGTTTCTGTTCGGGAGTCTTCAGCTGGCTCTCGTCTTTGTTCCAGAAGTCTTCGCTCTGATCTGCAGCCTGCTGGTCTGCGTCGGTCTCCTCGGCCTGGTCGGCTGCGGCATCAGCGGCAGGAGCCTCTGCGGGAGACTCAGTCTCCTCGGCAGCGCCTTCCTGGGACTGCTCGGCCGGTGCGTCGGGCGTATACTCAGGCAGACGGCTCAGGGATTCCACATGGCTGCGATACAGGTTCAGCACATCCGCTTTGAAGCGGGTGACTTCCAGACGGACGCGCTCATATTCCCGTTCTTCCAGCATCCGCTGGTCGCTGGCCTCCCGGACGATTTCATCTGCCCGGTCGGTGGCCTTCTGCAGCAGATCGTTGGCATCACGGATGATGTCATCGCTGCGGATGTTGGCCTTATGGATGATCTCCTCTGCCTTCTGGTTGGCCTCGCGGATGACATTCTCGCCGATCCGCTGGGCATTGATCAGGGCAGACTTCATAATCTCACCGTCGGCGCGGTAATCTTCGGTTTCCTTGGCCAGCCGCTGATTGTCGGCCTGCAGCTGCTGAATCTGCTGCTGCATCCGCTCGATCTCATCAGCGCTGCTCTTGAGCTGCTCCTCAATTCTGTCCAGGAAATGATCCACTTCCTCAATTCGGTAGCCGCGGAAGCTCTTTTCAAACTGGACAGAGTGCACATCCTGCGATGTCAGCATACTGATATCCTCCTGTCATTTACAACTAATACTGGAAGAAGGCAACGATTTGCCGGTCTTTTTTGGTTTTTCCCGGGAGAGAGGTCAGGGCAAAACGCCCCTTGCCCCGCACGGTAAAGATATCTCCCTCATAGACTGGGGCGTGAACGTTCTCGGTGGGCAAATGGTTGATCTCCACCCGCCCTGCCTCAATCAGAGCGGCCGCAGCACCACGGCTGCAGTGCAGCATGGCAGCCAGCACTGCGTCCAGGCGCAGGGACGATACAGCCGCTGTCCGGATCACCCGTTCTCCCGGCGAAAGATCCGGCAGCTCCTCCAAAGACTGGATGAAGCAGCTGACCTCCGCACGGCCGACCTGACACAATTCCTCGCAGATCAGCCGGGCCGCCGGCTCCAATGCAAACACATAGGCAGTGCCCGGTGCAGCGCTGGGGAGAACAATGTCTCCCAGCGCTTCCCGCCGCAGCGCCAGGCCCATCAGGCTGCCCAGATAGTCTTTGTGGGCAGGCAGGTCCGCCCCGGGGGCTGTCCTGCATTCCAGGCGTACACAGGTCAAAGGGCTGTCTGTCCAGCTGTCCTCTGGTTCAATGGCCACCAGCTGACGCTCTGCGTCAGGATAACCGCCGTCCAGATGCCAGCAGGCACAGCCGGCCTTTGCCAAAGCGGCTTTGGCAAGGACCTGCTCCCTGTCACTGAGAAAGGAGGAATATTTGGGAATGCCGCGGGCCTGGGCCGTACGGGCCAAGTCCTCCATGTGGCGCATCAGAAAGCGTTCTTTGTCATTTTGGGGCGGAATAAATCCCCGCACTGGATTCCGGGCAGCAGATTCATCAATAGAACGCGCCATTGTTCTCCAGCTCGTCCAGCAGATCGCCCATAATATCCACGTTGTAGGGCGTAATAATAAAGGTGCTGTTGGCAACCCGCTTGATCTGACCGTTGTTGGCATAGGCCACGCCGGACAGGAAATCAACCAGACGGCGGGAAACTTCCTTGTTGGTGGATTCGAGGTTCAGCACAACGGTGCGCTTGTTGTTGAGGTGGTCTGCGATGGTGCTTGCATCCTCAAAACGCTCGGGCTTGACCAGTACCACCTTGAGCTGAGTGGTCGCATTGATGTTGACCACGCGGTTGCTCCCTTTGGAGGTGCTGTCGGTGCTGTCGTCATCGTAGGAATCCGACGAGCCGAAGCCACTGTTGTTGTTCACCATCTGGGGCCCATCGTCAATGTACTGGTCATCATAACCATCATCCTCGCCGAAAAGTCCTTTTTTGATATTTTCCATAAAAGACATCGATACCGCTCCTTTCATCTGCTATGCAGATGCCATTCGCACGCAAAAGGCGCCGCCGTCCTGCGCAGCAAGACAAGCAAAAAAGAATAGCTTTTTATATTATCTGTTTTTTTGTTCCGGATGTCAAGGTATCCCGGCATAAAACTGAGAGGAGATTGTGCAACTTATGGGTACATGCTGCCGTCAGGACAGCAGTTTGCCGTCGTAAAGGTTTTGTCCTTCCACGATCACCTGGTCATACAGGCGCACTTCACTGATGGAGCCGTCTGTTCCCTTGGGCTCTACAATGATGTAGTCGCCATCGGTGACCCAGGGGTGCTGGTCGCTCACCGGATCGATCCGGCAGAACCGGGCCAGGTTGCCGAATTTGACATAGACGCCGGGAATGTAATTTTCACCTTTCAGCTGTGCCCCGCTGGAGGCACTGTCCGCTGCCGAAGCAGCGGAGTCGGCAGGAGTGACCTCTTCCCCGGTCTCCAGAACATAATGGACGGCCTGTGCAGGCACCCGCAAGCCAGTGGTTTCATTGACGATGATTTCGGCCGAGGCATGGCCCAACCGCAGCACATCAGCCGTGATGGAATCGCAGGTCAGCACAAACCGCGCCAGGCCGGATGCCTCATCAACGGTCACCTCGGTCAGCTGGCCTTCCAGGGCCTGGTTGCTCTGACCCGGGAAACGGATTTTGATGGTCTTGGTCAGGGGTGTGCCGTCGGCCCGCAGAAGCTTCTGGGCTTCCTTTGCAGAGCAGACACCGCAGTAGGTCCAGCTGAAGCCGGACACCATCTTGCCGGCATAGCCGGTGAGAGGGGCATCTGCGCCGCTGTCCAGATACGCTTTCAGGGTGGAGATATCCATGGCCAGGATGCTGCTGGCAGGCTGGCTCAGCAGGCGCGTATTGGCGCTGCTGACGAAATAGCCGGTCAGAGGGGCAGTAATCTGGAGCGGCGAGCCCAGCCGGCTCTGAATCTGGTCTACCTCAGATTGCAGGGTGGCAATCTGAGAGTCAAAACCGGCTGCTTCGCCGGTTACCACCAGAATTTTGTTCTGGGCCAGCAGGTAGTCTTCCCTGCCGGTATCCAGGGCGTCCAGCTCTCCCCGATCCACCGAGTCCAGCAGATCGTAGAGGGCGGTGGTGCGCTCCTGCATCATGGAATCCACCTGGGTGGCCGAGACGTTCTCTGCCCGTTCCAGCAGATCGATCTGCTCATTGAGACTGTCCAGCTGGACCCGGAGGCCGCTCTGGTCGGGGCTGGTGTAGACCTCTGCCAGCACGGTGCCGGTGGAAACCCGGGCGCCATCATCCACCAGATAGCCCAGATCACCGCTGCCCGGGACCATAGTCTCATTAAACAGTAGAACGCCGTCTGCTTGGACTTTTTCCTCCACTGTGGCGCTCAGGACGGTCTCGTAGGTGTTGGGCGGGTTGAGCAGGTGAAGAATCTGATACCCCACGTAACACAGCGCAATCAGCAGCAGAACAACGACGATGCCGCCCAGAACGGTCAACACACTCCGGGGAGACACTTTTTCTGTATCTTTTCTCATCCCCGGCATCACCTCTTTTCCAGAAATGCAGCTGCCAGGCCGGCGGCCTGATCCAGCAGATCCGGCGCGTCAGCCTGCAGCCAGACCATGCCGTCCATATGGCGGAACCAGGTCAGCTGCCGCTTGGCATAGCGGCGGGAAGACTGTTTCAGCTGTGCGACACAGCTTTCCAGCGCAGCTTCCCCTGCAAAATAGGGGAAAAACTCTTTGTATCCAATGGCCTGGGCCGCGGTGCGGTAGCTCTGACGGTGCTCATACACCATCCGGGCTTCCTCCAGCAGGCCGTGCTCCATCATCCGATCCACACGGGCATCGATCCGGCGGTACAAAACCGATCGATCTGCAAAGTCGAGGCCCAGCAGCAAAGAACGGTAAGGCTGTTCGGGGGGCAGAGAATCTGCCTTCTGCTGGCTGAGGCGGCGCCCTGTGGCGCGGTAGTGCTCCAGAGCCCGCAGGACACGCACGTGATTGTTGGGATGAATGGCGGCAGCCGCCTCCGGGTCGGCGGCCTGGAGCTCAGCGTACATGGCTTCCGGGCCTCTGACTGCCATTTCCGCAGCCAGTGCTTCCCGCAGGCCGTCGGGGGCTTTTTCCTCGGCAAAGCGGACGCCATTGAGGAAACTCTGGACATAGAGGCCGGTTCCGCCCACCAGAACGGGCAGGTGTCCCCTGGCGCTGATTTCCTTGACCAGGCGGCCTGCCAGAGCGGTGAAATCTGCCACACTGAATCCAGTCTCAGGCGGCAGAAGATCCACGCAGTGGTGAGGCACCCCTTGGGTCTCCTCGGGGGTGACTTTGGCGGTGCCGATGTCCAGCCCTTTGTAAATTTGCATGGAGTCTGCGCTGATGACCTCTCCCCCGAAACGGAGGGCCAGAGCAACCCCCAGGGCCGTTTTGCCGGTGGCGGTTGGCCCTACCACAGCCAGTACAGGCTGCTTGTCATTCAATTCTGCCAAACTGCTTTTCCAGCTCCTTTCGGGTCAGTTTCAGAACGCAGGGGCGGCCATGGGGACAGAAGGGCGGCACTTCGCCCGAAAGAATCTTTTCGGCCAGAGCCATCAGCTCTTCCGGTGAGGTGCGGTCCCCCGCCTTGATGGCGGCGCGGCAGGACACAGAGTGGAGCACCCATTCGGTCCGTTCGCTCAGGGCATCGCGGCTGCCCTTGGCCAGCTTGGCCGCGATTTCCACCAGCATGTCCTCCAGATCCTTCTGCTCGACATCGCTGGGGACGGCCCGCAGCAAAACGCTGCTGCCGCCGAAGTCCCCAACCTCGATACCCACATTTTCCAGAAGGTCGGTGTTCTCCAGAAGCGCCTGCTTCTCTTCCGCAGACAGAGAGATTACCAGCGGGGCCAGCAAAAGCTGGCTGGGCACATTGCCATAATCGGCTGCCAGCTTTTCATAGATCTGGCGCTCATGGGCGGCATGCTTATCGATCAGGCAAAGCTCATCCCCCCGCTGGGTGATGATGTAAGTCTGAAAGGCTTCCCCTACATAGGACAGCCGCAGAGGCTCATCTGCACCGGGAAGAACCGTCTGCTCGGCCTGGACAGATGTTGTTTCCTCCGGCTCGGCTGCAGGGACGTCAGGTTCCGGGGAAAAAGTCTGCTGCTCAGGGGCAGGTTCCTGGCCGGAAACCTCAGCAGCCCGGGATTCGGGCAGCGGAAGATCGTCCTCTTCCAGGCTGATGTCCAGTCTAGACTCCTGCTCAGCCGGCCGGAAGCAGGGCTTGGACTGTTCTGCATCCGGGCTGTAAAGCATCATGGTTTTCCGGATCGGGGCAGTCTCCTGTCCCCACCAGTGGGTAACAGGTGCTGCGGCGCTCTGGACTGGCTTAGAGGCAGTTTCGGGAGCCGCGGCAGGGGCCGATTTGGGCACACCGGGCTCGGATTGGCCTGGAATAACTGCAGAAAGTCCTGTAAAGTTATTTTCCTTTACAGAATTTTCCGCTGTTGCATCGGATTTTTCTTGACTTGTGCCAGACCCTGCCGAATCTTGGACGGTAAAGTCCTCTTTGGGCTTTTCAAAGACAAAGCGGCGCTCTCCGCTGCCGGGACTGGCCAGTGCCAGCTTGACGGCGTGGTACACCACATCGAACACATCGTTTTCCCGGGCAAAGCGGACCTCTGTCTTAGCGGGGTGAACATTGACATCCACCAGCTCCACCGGCATGTCCAGCATCAGCAGGCCCCCCGGGAACTTGCCCTGCATGGTGGTTCCCTTGAAAGCAGTCTCCATGGCAGCCATCATGGTACGGTTGCGCACATAGCGCCCGTTGATGTAGAAATATTGCATGCTGCGGCTGGCCCGGCAGCTCTTGGGGGGCGTAATCAGACCATGGACCCGATACAGTTCGTTCTGATTGTCCACTTCGATCAGATCCCGGCTGAACTCCCGGCCCAGGACTGCATAGGCTGCACCCCGCAGGTTCCCATCCCCGGGGGTTACGTACTGGTTCTTGCCTTCCCGGACAAATTTAAAGCTGATTTCGGGATGGCTAAGGGCCAGCCGGGTTACCACGTCAGAGACAAAAGTGCCTTCGGTCGCGTCCTTCTTCAGGAATTTCATGCGGGCAGGGGTGTTGTAAAACAGATCCCGTACTCGGATGGTGGTGCCCACGCCGCGGGCTGCAGGCTCACAGGGCCCATCTTCCCCGCCCTCATTGTGGTAGAGGGAGGCAAACTCGCTCTCCTCGGTGCGGGTCAGCAGTTCCACGCGGGAAACGCTGGCGATGGACGCCAGCGCTTCGCCGCGGAAACCCAGGGTATGGATGGTGTTCAGGTCGGCTTCCTCTGCAATTTTGCTGGTGGCATGGCGGATGAAGGCTGTAGAGATGTAGGCGGGCTCAATGCCGCTGCCGTTGTCGCTGACCTCAATCAGCTTGACGCCGCCCGATTCGATGGACACCGTAATCTGTGTTGCACCTGCATCAATGGAGTTTTCCAGCAGTTCCTTCACGACAGAGGCGGGCCGTTCCACCACTTCACCTGCTGCAATCAGCTCAGCAGTATGCTTATCCAGCACATGGATGACTGCCATCCAGACACCTTCCTTTCATGTCGGCTGCCAGGCGGTCAGCCGGAAATGGATCCTTTCAGGGTTTTCTTCAGCTCATAGAGGAAATTCAGCGCTTCAATGGGGGTCAGCGTCTCCAGGTCCAGAGCCTCCAGCTTTTCCACCAGTTCACTGGGAACGGCCGGGGACTGGTATTCCTCCAGAGCGCTGAAATCCATCTGCTCCACATTGTTCTTGGGAGCGGAAGCTTCCAGTTTCCGAAGTACCTCATGGGCGCGGCGGGTGACACTGCCAGGCAGGCCGGCCAGTTTGGCCACCTCAATGCCGTAGCTGTCATCGGCGGGACCGCGGACGATCCGACGGAGGAAGGTGATGTCCTCTCCCCGCTTCTTGACCGCGATGTTGTAGTTTTTGACGCCTTCGATGCTGCCTTCCAGATCGGTCAGCTCATGGTAGTGGGTTGCAAACAGGGTCTTGCAGCCCAGACCATTTTTGGGGTCCACGATGTGTTCCACCACTGCACGGGCAATGCTCATGCCGTCAAAGGTGGAGGTGCCCCGCCCGATTTCGTCCAGAATCACCAGGCTGCGGCGGGTGGCGCTCTTCAGGATTTCGGCCACCTCGGTCATCTCCACCATAAAGGTGGACTGCCCGGCAGCCAGATCATCGGAAGCCCCCACACGGGTGTATACGGCATCCACAATGCCCACGTGGCATTCCCTGGCCGGGACAAAAGACCCGATCTGTGCCATCAGGGCAATCAGCGCATTTTGGCGCATGTAGGTGGATTTGCCCGCCATGTTGGGGCCGGTGATGATCAGGCAACGGTTTTCGCCGCAGTCCAACAGGGTGTCGTTGGGCACAAAGAGGCTCCCCTTCAGCACCTGTTCCACCACCGGATGGCGGCCCTCCCGGATCACCAGTTGGTCGCTGTCATCCACCACAGGGCGGCAATAGTTGTTGTCGGCCGCAACAATGGCCAGAGACACATAGACGTCCAGCTGGGCCACCGCACGGGCGGTGCGCTGAATCCGGTCCAGTTCCCGGCCAATGCCCTCCAGCAGGTCGGCAAAAAGCCGGTGCTCCAGAGAGATCAGCCGCTCGTGGGCGCCCAGGATCTTGTTTTCAAGCTCCTTCAGCTCAGGCGTGATGTACCGTTCCCCGTTGGTCAGAGTCTGCTTGCGGGTATAGTTGTCCGGTACCATGTTCTTGTAGCTGTTGCTGACTTCAATGTAGTAGCCAAACACATGGTTGAAGCCGATCTTCAGTTTGGGGATGCCGGTTTCCTGCCGGAGCCGGGCTTCCAGCTGGGCCAGAATACCCTTGGTGTTTTCCCGGATGGACCGCAGCTCGTCCACTTCATCGTTGTAGCCTGCGGCAATGACACCGCCGTCCTTCAGCGTGGAGGGGGCGTCCGGGTCAATGGCCGCATAAATCCGGGCCTTGATGTCGTCCAGGGAATCCATCTCCCCCGAGAGCTCGGTCAGCTCAGCACAGCCACAGCCGTCAATCAGCTTCTTCAGCTCCGGCAGCCGGTCGAAGGTCTGGGCCATGGTGTAAATCTCTTTGGGGGTGGCCGAACCATAGACCGTCCGGGTCATCAGGCGCTCGATATCGGCAATGTACCGAAGGGTTTCAGACAGTTCCCCCCGGGCCACCGTGTGCTTGACCAGACATTCCACCGCATTGAGGCGGTGGTTGATGATCTCGCTGGACACCAGCGGCTGTTCCAGCCAGCTGCGCAGCAGACGCTTGCCCATAGCGGTGGAAGTCTGATCCAGAACCCACAGCAGAGTGCCCCGCTTTTCCCGGCCCCGCATGGTCTCGGTGAGCTCCAGGTTGGCACGGGTCACATTGGACAGGTGCATATACTGGGCTTCTGTATAGCGGATCACGGTTTTCAGCCGGCCAACACCCTTGATCTGGGTATCGTGCAGATACTGCAGCAGGCCGCCCATGGCATATTTTACCAGGCCATTGGCGCCGATTTCAGTAGAATTGGCCCAGTCCCGGCCAAACTGGCCGGCCAGGGTGGTCTCAATCAGGCCGGGGGCATACCGCTCGTCCTCCATCAGCTCGACGGCGCAGTTCATGTACTTCTTGATGTAGTTGGTCACTTCCCGGGTGGACAGGATGCCGGTATTGATCAGCACCTCGCTGGGATGGTAGCGGCACAGCTCCCCGATGACCGCCAGGCCGATCTTGCTGCCTGACAGCTCGGTGACATGGGCGGTGCCGGTGGAAACATCTGCAAAGCAGACGCCGGCCTGCTCCCCTTTCAGATACAGGCTGGCGATGTAGTTGTTCCGGTCATCCTGCAGCATGCTGCTCTCAATGACAGTGCCCGGTGTCACCACCCGGACGATGTCCCGCTTGACAAGGCCCTTGGCAGTAGCGGGGTCTTCCACCTGCTCGCAGATGGCTACCTTGTAGCCCTTGGCAATCAGCCGGGCCATATAGGTCTCATAGCTGTGGAAGGGCACGCCGCACATGGGGGCCCGCTCCTCCAGCCCGCACTGTTTGCCGGTGAGGGTCAGATCCAGTTCCCGGGACGCCGTGATGGCGTCGTCAAAGAACATCTCATAAAAATCGCCGATGCGATAGAAAAGGATCTCGTCCTTATGCTGCTGCTTGATCTCCAGATATTGTTTCATCATGGGCGACAGATCCGCCATGGCATTCCCCTTCTTTCTGTGGATGCACTGGGCATCCTGTTCCCCAATAAGACAAGGAAACGCGGCTCTGCAAATGCACAGCCGCGTTGATCACCGGACTCAGCCGCAGCCGCCGCAGGTGGAGCAGCTGCCGGAGCAGGAACTGGTGGGCTCCTGCACGGTCATGGGGTCGCCGCCATTCATCGCGGTGTTGATGATAGCGTCGATATAATTCACAAGAGCTTCGCAATCCCGCTTGGCCTCATTGTAGGCCACCATGCCCTCATCGTTCATGATCTTGCTGTAAAGGCTGTTCACCTTTTCATTCAGCTCAGCCACCCGGGCGTCATCCCGCTCGGTCTTGCTGATCTCATTGTTCAGATCCATCCGGGCCAGATTGAACTCGCCGATCATGTTCTGCAGCTCTTCGTCGCTGTCGTTCATCTTGCGGGCCTGGTCCAGAGCCAGGTAACGGCTGTCGGTCTGCATGGCCATTGCGGCACGCTTGAAAAGATCAATGCAATCCATTGTAATTGGTCTCCTTTTTCTTTTAAAAGTTTCTGGCTGTTATCTTGTCCGGTCACTGAGCGACCCATTCGCCCAGCAGGACGGTGGCACGGGCGCCGGTCAGGTGAACCATCACGTACTGGCCCATCAGAGAGGCATCTGCCGGGAACTCCACCGTCAGGTTGTTGTCCAGTCGGCCCGAAAGGTTGCCCTCCAGGCGTCCATAGCCCTCCACCAGGACACGCACCGTCTGACCCACCTGGGCCTTCACCAGACCCATGGCAATCTCATCCTGGACTGCCAGCAGCCGGGACATCCGGTCGGTTTTCTCCTGGCGGGTGGTATCGTCCGGGTAGGTGGCAGCAGGTGTGCCTTCACGCTTGGAATAGATGAAGGTGAACAGCTGCATGTAGCCTACCTTCCGGACCAGGTCCAGGGTCTCCTGGAAGTCTTCTTCGGTCTCGCCGGGGAAGCCCACAATGATATCGCTGGAGAAAGTGATCCCCGGCACCCGGGCCCTGGCGTAGTCGATCAGCTCCAGATAGTGCTCCACCGTATAGTGGCGGTTCATCCTGGCCAGCAGCCGGTCGGAACCGCACTGCACCGGCAGGTGCAGATGCTTGCACAGATGGGGCTGGGCCGCGATGGTGTCAATCAGCTTCCGGCTGGCATCCTTGGGATGGCTGGTCATGAACCGAATCTGATAGTCCCCCGGCACGCTGCACAGCAGATTGAGCAGGTCAGAGAAATCGATGGATTCTTCCAGGCCCTTGCCGTAGCTGTTGACATTCTGGCCCAGCAGGGTGATTTCCTTGTAGCCGGCTGCAATCAGACCCTTGAACTCTGCCAGGATATCGGCAGGCCGGCGGCTCTTTTCCCGGCCGCGGACATAGGGCACGATGCAGTAGGTGCAGAAGTTGTCACAGCCGTACATGATGGGCAGCCAGGCCCGGAATTCGCTTTCCCGCCGGATGGGCAGGTTTTCCACGATCACCGGACGCTGGGCCGGGTCCAGCAGAATCCGCTTGTGCTTTTCCAATTTGCGCACAATCAGGCCCGGCAAGGTGTCGATGCCGTCCACGCCAAAGACCAGATCCACATAGGGATAGCTCTGGCGCAGCTTCTCCACCACATGCTTCTGATTGGCCATACAGCCGCACAGACCGATGATGAGCCCCGGCTTCTTTTCTTTCAGCCCCTTGAGGGCGCCAACGTTGCCGAAGACCCGCTGCTCTGCGTGCTCCCGCACCGCACAGGTGTTGAAGAGAATCAGGTCGGCATCTTCCGGTTTATCACAAAGGCCGTAGCCGATGTCCACCAGTACGCCTTTGATTCGCTCGCCGTCGTTGACGTTCTGCTGGCAGCCGTAGCTGTGGACGTAAGCCAGAGGCGGCGTATCATAATAACGGCTGATGACAGCCGCCGCCTCAGCGTTGTGTTCGTATGTTATGTATTCCAAAAATGACCATCCTTCACCCATGCGGACCAAGCCGCCGGGTTCCTTCTTTTCTGGGCCAGGCGGCCCGATTCCATCTTATCTATTATACAGGTTTCTCCCCTGCGAGACAAGGGAAATTTTTATGTACAGATTTACAGGGCTGCCTGGAGCGCTTCGCTGCGAGCCTTTTCCTTTTTGGCGCAGTTTTCGCACACGCCGATCCAGGTCAGCACGCAATCGGTAATCCGTTCGGGCTGGCTGTCCATGAGACGGCGCATCACATCGTCGCCCAGGGCCAGGTCACTGACCTGGCCGCACCGGGTACAGTACAGGTGGCTGTGCCAAGATAAGGTGTGATCAAACCGGTCGGGCTGTCCAGGTACCGACACCCGGCGGACCCGGCCAGCCTCTACCAGGCTGTTGAGGTTCCGGTAAACGGTGCCCAGACTCAGCCCGGGACACTCCTGGCGTGCATGCTGATAGATTTCTTCTGCGGTGGGATGATCGCTCAGGGCCTCTACCTGCTGCATGACCAGTTCCCTCTGTTTTGAGTAGCGCATTCCGTTGTCCCCCCTTTTAAACTTCGCCTTTGATTTTTGTCCAGTAGGCCTTGGCCGCCTGCTCGGTACGGTTATCCCCATAGGTGTAATATTGGGCGTCCTTAATGGCATCAGGCAGATACTGCTGCTCTACCCAGTGATTCTTGTAAGCCTGGGCGTATTTGTAGTTCTGCCCTTTGACCAGCGCATCTGCGCCATCAAAATGTTTGTTCTGCAGCTGGCGGGGCACAGGCCCGGTCCGGCCGGCCCGAACATCGGCCAGGGCTGCATCAATGGCGGCTTCGCCGCTGTTGGACTTGGGGCTGGTGGAAACCAGAATCACCGCATCTGCCAGCGGAATCCGTGCCTCAGGCAGCCCTACCATGTTGGCGGCATCCACAGCAGCCTTGACGATGGGGATGATCTGGGGATAAGCCAGACCTACATCCTCACAGGCACAGACCATCAGGCGCCGGCATGCCGACGGCAAATCCCCTGCCTCCAGCAGCCGGGCCAGATAGTGAAGGGCTGCATTGGGATCCGAACCCCGCATCGACTTCTGATACGCAGAGACAATGTCGTAATGGTCGTCGCCGTCCTTGTCGTAGCGCATGGCGGTTCGGCGGGTAACCTGCTGGATCATGTCCAGGGTGACGGTCTTGCCTTCAGGGCCAATCTCGGCGGCTGCAATGGCGAACTCCAGGCTGCCCAGCGCTTTGCGCATATCACCGCCGGCGCTTTCAGCCAGATACCGGGCCGCTTCGTCGGTGATGGCAATGGGGGTTTCCTCCTGGGACAGCCGGGCCACTGCGTTCCGGATTCCCTGCTCCACATCCTGGGCCGTCAAGCTTTTGAACTCAAAGACGGTGCACCGGGACAGCAGAGCGTTATAAATATAAAAGTAAGGGTTTTCGGTGGTGGAGGCAATCAGGGTGACGGTTCCCTCTTCCAGACACTCCAGAAGGCTCTGCTGCTGCTTTTTGTTGAGATACTGGATTTCGTCCAGATACAACAGGATCCCCCCTGCTCCGGCCAGGGTGCCAATGTCTTTGAACACCGCTTTGATATCCCCTGTCCCGCAGGACGTACCATTGAGCTTGTGAAGGGTCATACCGCTGTTTTCTGCGATGATCCGGGCCACCGTGGTTTTGCCGGTGCCGGAAGGACCGTAGAAAATCATATTGGGGATATGGCCGCTCTCGATGGTGCGCCGGAAGACCCGGCCCGGTGCCAGCAAATGCTGCTGGCCGCAGACATCCCCCAGCGTCTTGGGCCGCAGACGCTGTGCCAAAGGTTCCCGCATCACAAACCACCTTTCTGTCACAGTTTCCCAGCTGTGAGAATAATTATGAATATTATACAGCATTTTGGACCAAAGGACAAGGCCACTCAGTCACCATCGGTCATATTTACAAAATCCGCAAAACGTGATATCATCACAGCAACAATATCCAGGAGGTGGAATTTCCATGCCCAAAAAGCAGATGTCTGCCGCAGAGCTTGCGGCGAAAAAGGAACTGGCCCTCACCGTCATTGAGCGGCTGAAGGCGGAGTACCCCGACGCAGCCTGCACCCTGGACTATGCCGATGCATGGCAGCTGCTGGTCAGCGTGCGGCTGGCCGCCCAGTGCACTGATGCCCGGGTCAATGTAGTGGTGGAAGACTTATTTGCCAAGTACCCAGGCGTGGCCGCCCTGGCGGCCGCCGAGCCGGAAGAGATCGAGGCCATCGTCAAGCCCTGCGGCCTGGGACACTCCAAGGCCCGGGATATTTCTGCCTGCATGCGTGTGCTGCGGGATAAATACAACTGCCAGGTTCCCACAACATTTGAGGAACTGCTGGCTCTGCCCGGTGTAGGCCGTAAGAGCGCTAATCTGATTATGGGGGATGTGTTTGGCAAACCTGCCATCGTTACCGATACCCACTGCATTCGTTTGTGCAACCGGATCGGCCTGGTGGACAATGTGAAAGAGCCCCAGAAGGTGGAAATGCTTCTGTGGCAGATCATCCCGCCCGAGGAGGGCAGCGACCTGTGCCACCGGTTTGTGCTCCATGGCCGGGCAGTCTGCGACGCCCGAAAGCCCAACTGCGCCGCCTGCTGTCTGGCGGATGTCTGCCGCATGGCCCGGGAAGCCAACACTGAAACAAACGCTGCAACCTAAATACAGCAGTTCTCAGGAGGTATCCCTATGTTGTTTTCTCTGTTTTCCCTGATCTTCAGCCTGTTGGTAGGTGCTCTGGCCGGCTATGTGGCCGGGCGCCTGATGGGCAGTGACACTTCCTCTGCGTTCCACAATATCATTCTGGGCATGCTGGGCGGCATCGTCGGCAGCTTTCTGCTGGGACTGATCGGCCTGCGGGCCTTTGGCTTTGTAGGCGATTTTGTCGTCTCAGTGCTGGGTGCCTGTGTCTGCATCTGGATTGCCCGGAAAATTGCCCGCTGAATGGGTTTCGACAGCCCTGCCGAAAAAAAGGCAGGGCTTTTTGTTTGGTATATTTGTTCACATTGATGCTCGACAATCTTGTGCGAAAAGCACATCATATGCTTTGACACAATCAGCAAGCTTAGAATCATCAAGGGAAGGTATTGATATGGTCAACCAACCTCTGCATCGCCTGCTGCTGCGCGCTCAATCTGCCATGAACCGCGAGATTCTCGCCCGTGCGTCTGCGTTGGGGCTGTCCCCCGGACAGCCCAAGGTTTTGGAATTCCTCTTACACAATGGGGAAACCAACCAGAAAGCCATCGCCGACTACTGCGAGATCGAACCTGCCACCGTCGGCACCATTTTGACCCGAATGGAGCGGGACGGCCTGATTGATCGGGCGCGGCATGAGGGAAACCGGCGTTCTCTGTATGTTACGCTGACACCCCGGGGGCAGGAGGTGGCCCAGGCCATGGATCTTGCCTTCCGCCAGGCTGACGAAGCTGCTGCCGCTTCCCTGACGGGGGAGCAGCGGGAACTGCTGTGCGCCATGTTGGCTGATCTATGTGACACATTGAATGTAGAAAGGAAGAGTCCCACGTGAAAAACCGCACCGTAAACAATTTGATCCGCCGTTATCTGACCCTGCTGGTAGGTCTGTTTATCATGTCCTTTGGCGTAGCCTTTTCCATTAAGGCTGGCCTGGGCACATCGCCGGTATCCAGCATTCCCTATGTTCTAAGCATGATCGTTCCCATGACTGTGGGTGAAACCACCATCCTGGTGAACTGCTGCCTGGTGATCATCCAGATCCTCCTGCTCCGCCGTCAGTTTGAGCTGGTACAGCTGATTCAGGTGCCTGTGGCCATTGCTTTCGGCTATCTGACCGACCTGGCTGTCTGGGTTCTGTCTTCCATTACCCCGGTTGCTTACTGGCAGCAGTGGATTTTCTGCATTCTGGGCATCCTGCTGGTGGGTATCGGCGTCAGCTTCGAGGTTACCGCTGATGTGGTTACCATGGCCGGCGAGGGTGTTGCCCTGGCCCTGGTCAAGACTGTGAAGCTTCCCTTTGCCAAGGCAAAGATTTCGGTGGACTGCTCGATGGTTATCATCGCTGTGGTTCTCTCCTTCCTGTTCCTGCACACTCTGGCCGGCGTCCGTGAAGGCACCGTTGCCGCTGCTATCTTTGTGGGCATGACCGCCAAACAGGTTGGCCGCCCCATGCGCCGGATCGGCAAGCTGCTGCTGGCCTGATTGTTGCAGAGTCAAATACATAAACAAAAGCCCGGAACCAAAAGTTCCGGGCTTTTTTCCTTGTACAGCCCGCCTGCCAGGCGCGCGATTCTACAAATATGTACATGGGCAAGAATAAGAGGGCGATGAACAGTCCCTTTCAAAAAATGCCCCCGCCGACGGCGCGGCAATCCATAAGGAGAAAAGCGGTTCTGCCCAGGGACAGGTATTGGTTGGACCGACGTTACCCTCTATGCTTTGAATCTCGACGCTTGCTGTTTAGATGGAGCTGGAATCCAGAGGTGCATCCACATAGAAAATGGCCCCCGACGCTGCGCCGGGGGCCGATTGATTTTATGAAAATCAGGAGAGGATCATGCGGTCGTTGGCAAATTCATCGCCGCTGGCCATCTGGAACTTGGCCAGCAGATCCGAAACTTTCAGCTGTTTCTTTTCTTCGCCGCTTACGTCGTAGATGATGTGGCCTTCATGCATCATGATCAGGCGGTTGCCGTACTTGATGGCGTCTTTCATGTTATGGGTAATCATGAGGGTTGTCAGGTGATTCTCTGCCACCAGCTTGGCCGACAGGGTCAGCACCTTCAGGGCTGTCTTGGGGTCCAGTGCTGCCGTGTGTTCATCCAGCAGCAGCAGCTTGGGCCGGGTCATGGTGGCCATCAGCAGGGTCAGCGCCTGGCGCTGGCCGCCGGACAGCAGGCCTACCCGGGCTGTCAGACGGTCCTCCAGGCCCAGATCCAGGGTCTTGAGCAGTTCACGGTACTCCTCCCGCTCTTTCTTGGTGATGCCAATCCGGAGGGTGCGGGGTTTGCCGCGGCGGGCTGCCAGAGCCAGGTTCTCTTCAATCTGCATGGTGGCGGCGGTGCCGGTCATGGGATCCTGGAACACCCGGCCGATGTATTTGGCCCGCTGGTATTCGCTGAGGCGGGTTACGTCGACACCGTCAATCATGATCTTGCCGGTATCCACCGACCAGACGCCAGCCACGGCATTCAGCATGGTGGACTTGCCTGCACCGTTGCCGCCGATGACGGTAACGAAGTCGCCTTCGTTCAGGTGCAGGGACAGATGGTTCAGGGCCGTCTTCTCATTGACGGTGCCTGCATTGAAGGTTTTGGAAATATCCTGAATGTCAAGCATGGGTTTCATCCTCCTTCTGAGCCTTCTTGGATACGGGTTTGGAGAAGTATTTTCCCTTCCAGTACGGGACTGCCAGGAAGATGGCAACGACGGCAGCCGACAGCAGTTTCAGCAGGTTGGCATCAAAGCCCAGGGTCAGGACCAGCTGGATGACAATGTAATAAATCACAGCGCCGATGGAAACCGAGGCCAGTTTGAGGGCGAAGTTGTGGAAGATACGGCCGAAGATGGCCTCGCCAATGATGACGGCAGCCAGGCCGATGACGATGGCGCCGCGGCCCATGCTGACATCAGCAAAGCCCTGATACTGGCTCAGCAGAGCACCCGACAGGGTTACCAGCCCATTGGAAACCATCAGGCCCAGCACGATGTTGAAGTTGGTATTAATACCCTGGGCCCGGCTCATGTTGGGGTTGGAACCGGTGGCGCGGATGCCGCAGCCCAGCTCGGTGCCGAAGAACCAGTAAAGGATAGCAATCACAACAGCAGTGATCAGGATGACCATCACCACAGGGTTATGGAGCGCAGCCTCTTTGACCCACCGCAGAGAAATCAGCAGGTCGTATTTATCCACGTTGATGGACTGGTTGGCTTTGCCCAGGATTTTCAAGTTAATCGAGTAAAGGGCCAGCTGGGTCAAAATGCCGGCCAGAATTGCGGGGATCCCCATAAAGGTGTGGAGCAGGCCGGTGACCAGGCCGCACAGCAGGCCCGAGATCAGTGCCAGCAGCAGGGCGACCCAGATGTTGTGGCCCCCCAGCAGTGCCATGACGCAGACGGCACCGCCGGTGCCGAAGGAGCCATCCACCGTCAGGTCGGCCACATCCAGAATGCGGTAGGTAATGTAAACGCCGATGGCCATAATGCCCCAGATCAGGCCCTGGGCGACGGCACCCGGCAGCGCGCCGGGCAGATTTGCCAGTCTCGCGAGAACTTCCAAAATGATTCCTCCTATTTTTACGTATTTATGTCCAATCCTTCGGCTGCGACAGCTTCAGGACCAAAACAGCTTTGGACACGCCCACGACCGCCGGAGCCAAAACTCCGACGGTCGCACACGTAAAAGGCGGGGCGGATGGCTTGCCATTCTCCCCGTCGAGATGATTTAAGTAAGCGGTTTATGCCTCAATGGCCTCATAGCCCTCCGGAACCGTCAGGCCCAGGTCATCACAGATGGTCTTGTTGTACTTCTTGGTGACATCGGTGTACTCAATGGGCATGGTAGAGATGTCAGACTCGCCAGTCAGGATCTTGACAGCCATCTCACCGGTGGTGTAGCCCAGATCGTAGTAGCTGATGGACAGGGTTGCAACGCCGCAGCCCTTGCAGATGCCCTCTTCGCCTGCGAACACCGGCTTCTTCATGGGACGGCAGATACCATCCACAATGCCGGTATTGGCGGCAACAGTGTTATCGGTGGGCACATACAGGACATCGCTGTTGGTGGCAGCCTGCTGGCAGACCGAGGACAGATCGTTGGAGTCCGAGAAGGGATACTGGGTGACGGTCAGGCCGGCAGCCTCCAGCTCAGACTGGACCACGTCCACCTGGTACTGGCTGTTGGCCTCGGCCGAGCAGTAGAGCAGGCCGGCAGTCTTGGCATCCGGCATCCACTCCAGGATCATGGCTGCCTGCTGATCCAGCGGGGCCAGGTCGGAAGTGCCCGAAATGTTGCCGCCGACGGTGCCGTCGAAATCATCCAGGCCCAGAGCCACACCGTACTCAGTAATGGAGGTGCCCAGGATGGGAATATCCGCAGTGGCAGCCTGTGCAGCCTGCAGGGATGCGGTAGCGTTGGCCAGGATCAGGTCCACGCCGGCCGACACAAAGCCATTGCAGATGGTGGCACAGGTGGCGGTATCGTTCTGAGCATTCTGCAGGTCAAAGGTGACTGCATCGCCGAACTGATCGGTCAGAGCGTCCTGGAAGCCCTCGGTGGCAGCATCCAGAGCATCATGCTCCACCAGCTGGCAGATGCCGACGGTATAGCTCTCCCCCGAAGTCTCCGAGGCAGCTGCCGAAGAAGCAGCAGCCGAGGATGCGGTGGAAGATGCCGCTGTAGAAGACGAACCGCCGCAGGCAGTCAGGGCGCCGGCAGCGGCCACGGCAGCAGAAGCAGCCAGGAACGAACGACGGGAAATCTTGCGCATAACTCAAACTCTCCTCTATCCAAATATTGCGTGTGCCGCAGAACAGGACCTGCGGAAATCAGACCGGCCGGAACCGGCGGATTCACTTCACACGTGTGAATCGCTTTACGATTGTGAAGTATAGCACACTTTTTCTCAGATTACAAGAGAGGCGAGCCTGTTTTATGCCTTTGAAATGTATCGATTATTGATTATATTGAATGTTTTGATCACTTTTTTTGATGGATGTTCTGCTGGATCTGCTCCAATTTGGTTCGTTCTGCCTGAAGCCAGACAAGATTTTGTTCCAGCTGCCCAAGCCATGGAAGGGCGGTATCGTAGCGATAGTACAGAGCTTCGCAGAGTTTTGCCCGAAACCGGCGCAGAATGACCGGGTGGAAGTCTGTTTCCCACCGGGACGCCTCCTGTTCCAGCTGCATGCAGCACTGAGCCCACTGGATGTCCATCGGTTCCCGCTCTCGAATCCCCTGCCCTTCCAGATAGTTCGACAGGGTGGCCCGGTAAACCTGGCCGCCGCACCGGGTGGACTGAAAATAGTAGCTGACCTTCCCTTCCGGGCTAATCTCCTGCCCCAAGGGATAGAGCGCACAGACCAGCGGCCGGGCCTCATGAATGGCGCAGCGGTTTTCGGTCAGAAAGGGACAGTTGTTGTGTTCTTCCTTGACCGGAGCCAGCCGGAGAACCGGCAGATGGCTGACAGAACCAATATAAATCCTGCAGAAGCTCCGGGCTGTCAATTTGGGCGGCAGCCCCAGACGCCTGGACAGCCGGTAGAGATCGTACCCGGAGAGGACGATGTCCTCCCGGTGCCGGCAGCATCCGCCGCAGCCGGCACACTGAAAGGAAAAAACACTGTCCCTCTCCAAAAGCGGCATATCAGGGGTCCGGCCCGCCCCCTCCGCACCGCATAAATCCACCTGATGGTCTTTCATGCTTCCTCCTCGTCTTCCTGCAGAAGCTGCCGGATCAGCCGGTCTTTTCCGTCCAGGAAAAGACGGGTCAGCTGATAGCTGCCTGTTTCCTCATAGGTACAGGGATGGATCCCCTGATCGTCAAAGTTCAGGATGGCAGCATCCGGCGCCCCCAGCAAAATCGGCGAATGGGATGCCACAATAAATTGTGCGCCGCTGTGGGCCATCCGCACCATCTGAACCAAAAGGGCCAGCTGCCGCTGGGGCGAAAGAGCTGCTTCCGGTTCGTCCATCAGATAGAGCCCCTGGTCGCTGCAGGACTGGAACCAGGCCAGAAAGCTCTCCCCGTGGGACTGCTCATGGAGGGCGTGCCCGCCGTACCGGGCGTAGTAGACCTCTTTGGAAATTTCCCCCAGGGAGCGGTGCCGGTAGACCTCCGCCTGGCTGGCCACGTTGAAAAAGCTCTCAGCTCGGAAAAAATAGCCGAAGGGCGGGCGCTTATATCCCCTGGATACCTGCAGCGCCTGGCCCAGGCCGGCGCCCTCGTCAAAGGTGGAGAAGTGATAGTGGATGGTGCCGCCCTCGGGATTGAACCCACAGGCCACGGCGATCCCTTCCAGCAGGGTGGATTTCCCAGTACCGTTTTCCCCTGCAAAAAAGGTGATATTCCGGTCAAATCGCAGCCTGCCCAGGCTGCGCAGAGCGGGGATGCCCCGCAGCCAGATGTCCCCCGGCAGCTGATCCCACAGAATTTCTGCGGAACGAATGTAGCGCTCTTCCACCGTCTTCCCCTCCTTCCATTCCGTTGTCACGTTTCATTGTAGGATATCACGGAAACATCGGTACTGTCAATTTTGCAGGAGGGCCGGAATGGCGGGTTCTCGAATTACACTTTTTCAAAATTCAAGAGCTTTCCTGGTTTTGTTTTTAATTTCTTCAATATTTTATGGTATAGTAAGTGATACATTCTGATCAAAAAGTACAAAATGAAAACTTTGACTTTTCTTTTCTGCGCACAGAGAGTATACTAAATCTACCATGTGATTTGAACCCGGAGGCTTTCTTTTATGTATCAATTTACCGGTATTCCCTGTTCAGTCTGCGGCAAACCGCTGACTGATACAGACGATATTGTTGTCTGCCCCGACTGCGGTGCACCCTATCACCGCGACTGCTATGAAAAGCAGGGCGCCTGTGTCTATGCCGACCAGCACGGCTCCTTTGAATGGACACCGCCGGCTTCGGCTGTTCCGGAGCGCAAATGCCCCAACTGCGGCACATCCAACCCTGAATCGGCCAGCCGGTGCAGCCACTGCGGCTATTCCTTTGCCGGCGGGCAGGAAATGCCGCCCCGGCCGGATGCAGGCAGCTCCTCTTATCAGAATTCAACGGGCGGATTCGATTATGCCCGCCTCTACCAGAATGCACAACAGACCGGCCGCTGGCAGTCTGGTACCGCCGTAGAGCCCATTGACGGCATTTCGGGAGATGACTGGGCCACCTATATCGGACCTGCCAGCCCCCTCTACCTGCGTGATTTCACCCGGATGCAGCGGTTTGGGCGCAAGAGCTCCATCTGCTTTTCAGCCCTGCTGTTTGGCCCCCTTTACTTCTTCTACCGCAAAGCGTGGAAACCGGCTTTTGCCTTTTTGGCCATTGACCTGGTCCTGAACCTGCCGGCATTGATGGAGCTGCTGGTACTCAGCGAGAGCTCCATCGCACCGGCCATCGGATCCTCGTCGCTGGTTATGATGGCGCAAATCGCTTCCATCCTTAGCTTTGTGGTGATGGTGCTCAGCGGTATGTTTGCCAAATACCTCTACCGCCGCACCGCTGCCCAGCGGATTCGCCGTATCGAAGCAGACTTCCCCGACAAGGACAAACGGGAGGCTGTTCTGCGGGCTCAGGGCGGTGTCAGCTGGGCCGCAGTCATCGGCGTTTGCACTGCCATGATCGTCGCCGGGGCGCTGTTCAGCCTGCTGCTGGGCCCCAACCTGGAGGCCGTCGCCAATCTGCTGGTATAATCGCCGAACAAACAATCCATCCCGCACCTGCCAGAGGGTGCGGGATTTTTCTTTGCATCGGGGCCGGACGCAAAAAAGCGCCGCCCATCCAACGACGGGCAGCGCTTTGGCTGATTGCTGATTGTTTTGAATTGGGTGAGCGAACTGATTAGTCGCTGACGTAGGGCATCAGGGCAACGTGACGGGCACGCTTGATGGCCACGGTCAGAGCACGCTGATGATAAGCGCAGGTGCCGGTCACACGGCGGGGAATGATCTTGGCCCGCTCGGAGACATACTTGCGCAGACGAGCAACATCCTTGTAATCGATCTCGTCAATGCGATCGACGCAGAAGCTGCAGACCTTCTTGCGGCCACGGCGCACGGGACGTGCGGGGCGAGAGCCTTCGTTTTTCTCAAAAGCCATTGCTGGTTTACCTCCTGTTTGAATTTTTCGATCGAGTTGGACACTCAGAACGGCAGATCGTCGCTGTCGTCGATGACGGCAAAGTCATCGTTATCCCCTGCAGAATAGCTGGGGACCGCCTCAATGGAGGACGGATGGGCAGGCTGTGCGTTCTGACGGGGCTGGCTGGCCGCATAGGACGAGCCGCCCGCATTGCCGTTGGAGTTCTTGGGTCCGCCAAAGTTAATGTTATTGGCCACGATCTCAACACCAGTGCGGTTATTGCCATTCTTGTCCTGGTACTGCCGGGACTGAATGCTGCCCTCAATGATGATCAAGCTGCCCTTCTGGAAATATTTGCAAACAAAATCTGCCTGCTGGCGCCAGGCCACAACATCCAGAAAGTCAGTCTGGCGCTGCTCGCTCTGACGCGAGTAGCTGCGGTCGCATGCAATGCGGAACCGGGCCAGGTTGATCCCATTGGTGGTGGTGCGAAGTTCGGGGTCCGCCACCAGGCGGCCCATAATCACAACAACGTTTAACATAAGAGAGGACTCCTTGTACTCTGTGGAATTAGTCTTCCTTTGCAACGATCAGGGAGCGCATGACGCCCTCGGTGATCTTGTACACGCGGTCCAGCTCGGCGGGGAAGTCGGGCTCGCTGGTGAAGTTGATCACAGTGTAGATGCCCTCGTTCTCGTCATTGATGGGGTATGCCAGACGGCGCTTGCCCCACTCGTCGATGGAATCGATGGTACCGTTTGCCTCGATCAGGGTCTTGAACTTACCAACCAGAGCGGCGGTAGCCTCCTCGTCGAGGGTGGCGGTGGTAATCAGCATGGTTTCGTACTTTGCCATTTTGTGCACCTCCTTTTGGACTTAAGGGCCTCAAATGAGGCCAAGGATCCGCAAAAGTCCTTCTTTTGCGGGGCTGTCCTTACAGACAGCAACTTATTATACCAAGTGCAGGACAAATTGTCAATCACAATTTTCAGATTTTTCAAAAAAGAGACAAGTCAATCCAAGTCAATCCAACAACGCTCCAGCTCTTCGTCCCGGCCTGGCACAAAGACGGTGGATTCATAGACCCCACCGTTGGCCAGGATGGTCTTTCGACTGCCAATATTATCGGGCCGGCAGCTGATCAAAACTTTTTCCAGGCCGATCTGCCGGCAAAATGGCAGGGTATCCCGCAGCATCTGAGTGGCATAGCCTTTCCTCCGTTCCGACGGGCGGACGGAGTAGCCGATATGCCCGCCGTAAGCTGCCAGAAAAGCATTGAAGGTGTGCCGCACCTGGATGGTGCCCACCATCTTTCGATCCTCCGGACGGATATACAGAAACTGGGTCGAGCGCACCCAGTCCACGCCTTCCGGAAGAGGCCCATCGGTGTCCCAGGACGCACAGTATCGGATCCAGTCCATGGGGTCTTCCATCCGGCGCAGCGGGCCGCAGCCGTCCATACGGCTGCCGGTGTCCAGGCATTCCCGCCGATAGTCGGCAATGGCTTCCGCATACTCCGGAGCCGGCCGCACCAAAAGCATGGATTCCATTTTCATCCTCCTTTTTGCAACGTCTCCTCTAACAGGATGCAGTGTAAAAAGCAAGCCCTGCGTAAAACGCAGAGCCGCTCCTTCTATTATAATATTAAATCAGAGTACCCGGCCCGCCCCCTGCTCCCGCAGGGTCAGCACGTGACAGCTGCCGGGGCCGAATACCTTTTCAATGGACGAGCGGTAGTGCTCCAGGCAGGCTAGGGGCACAAAGGCCTGGATGGTTCCGGCAAAGCCGCCTCCCTGCATCCGCCAGGCCCCTCCTGTCCCCTCCAGCAGGTGCTGACTCAAGGCCAGAGCCACCGACATTTCCTGCCGGGCCGTCCGAGCACCGCAGTAAACATTTTGACACAAGGTAAAGGAAGCGTGTCCGCTTTCACGGACCAGACGCAAGAAAGTACCAAAGTCCCCTGCCTGCAGAGCGTGGTATTCTGCCAGGGTGCGGGCGTTTTCTTCAAAGTAATGCATGGCACGCAGGCTGGCCCGGTCTCCGCAGGCTGCCCGCACAGCAGACAGCCGGGACCAGAAAACATCTTCGGGTACCTGCCCCAGAACCTTGTACCCCAAAAAGCCCGCCACTGACTCCATCTCCCGACGGATCGCGGCAAACTCGGCAGTCAGTTCGCTGTGGCTGCCCCGGGTATCGGTGACACAAAGCGCCATTCCTTCCGGCAGCAGCCCCTGGGTGTGGATTTTCTGGATATCGGGTTTATCCGGGTCTTGGAAGTCCGCAAAGATCACTCCGCCCAGGGCGCTGGCCAGCTGGTCCAGAAGGCCGCTGGGTTTGCCAAAGTAGATGTTTTCAGCATACTGCCCCAGCCGCGCCACCTGGGCCGGCGTCAGGCCGCAGTGAAATTCCTCGTTCATCATGGCTCCCATGGCCATTTCGAAGGCCGCCGAGCTGGACAAGCCGGAACCCCGCAGCACATCGCTGGTGGTGTAGGCGTCATAGCCGCCAACCTTTTTTCCCATGGAGGTGAAACCTTCTGCCAGTCCCCGAATCAGGCTGGCAGAATGGGTGGATTCAGAAGCCTGGGGATTGGCTTCCTCCAGGTCAATGACATCCAGCTTGTTGAATCCCCAGGATTTGACCCGGATGTAGTTGTCTGGATTCTTTGCCGCCACCCCCACCAGATCCAGGTTAACGGCGGCGGCCAGGCCATAGCCGTGCTGGTGGTCGGTGTGATTGCCCCCCAGTTCTGCCCGGCCGGGGGCAGTATATAGATGAACTTCCCTGCCCGGGCCAAAATAACGTTCGAATTCGGTCAGCGCCGCGCACCAGCGCGCTCGCTGCCGTGCCAGCACTGTCTCAGATGGGCCATACAAAGCCCGCAGAAGATCATCCCACACCCCTGTTTGCAATTCCTGCCGACGCTGCGCGCTTGTTGCCATATATACCCCCTATGTACGCATCTTACCGCAAAAGTCCGGCAGAAAAACAGCCGGACCACACCCTACCATTCTCGATGCAGCACCCGGCCCAGAATATGTTATCCTCTGGGTCAGGCCCCGGGATTCTGGCTCTATTGTAGTCCACATGGACGCTATTTGCAATTTCTACAGCGAATGAGGACGAATTTTCAGCGTCCAGAACAAAGAATCAGATGTACTTTTGTTGAACTTGCGGCGCAATGTATGGTATACTGTTGTCGAAAGTCATTTGGTGCTGTCAAAAAGGAGGCCCCTTATGCCGGAGGTTTACAAGCAGTCGTTCAAACAAAACTATACCAACAATGTGGATCTTTCCGTCTTTAACTGCGGTCTGGAGCGCTGCGCGCCCGGCCACACTTGGGGCCCTGGCATCCGGGACCACTACTTGATTCACCTGATTTTGGCCGGCAAGGGGACCTTTCAGTCCGGGGGCAAGACCTGGGAGCTCAACCCCGGTGATCTCTTCTTTGTCCGGCCCAACCAGCTGAACACCTATACTGCCGATTCCCAGCAGCCCTGGGAATACTGCTGGGTGGGGTTCAATGGAATCAGCGCCCATAAGCTGGCCGCCATGCTGCCCTTCTCGGATGAGCATCCGGTTCACCATACCCAGCGCCTGGATGCCTTGTATAAAGCCATGGACAACATTTTCCGGGCCCGCGGGATGCAGGTGCAGGACGAAACTGCCATGGTGGGATATTTGTATCTCTTCCTGGCGGCATTGATGGAGGAAACCGATGAGCACAAGCCCCACAGCACCAATTCCTCCAGCCAATATGTTCTGAACGCCATCAAATACATCCAGTTCAACTATTCCCATGATATTTCCATCGACGATGTGGCCAAGAGCGTCGGCGTGTCCCGCAGTCACCTCTACCGTGTCTTTATGAGCAACGTGGGCAAAAGCCCTATCAACTACCTCACAGAGTACCGGATCAATGAGGCTTGCAAGCTGCTGCGGACCGGCAATTTGTCCATCGCCGAGGTAGCCATTTCGGTGGGATTTTTCGACCAGTTCTATTTTTCCAGGGTATTCAAGCGTGCCAAGGGCGTTCCGCCCAGCAAATACATGGCCGTCCAGCAGCCTGATCCTACCAATGATGATCCCACCGATCCTGCTTAATTTTCCAGATTTCCGCAAGGAGGAACCATGCCTTTACAGAAAAACCAGATCATCTCCCTGACCATTCAGCGGCTGTCCGGTGACGGCAGCGGCGTGGGCCACTGGGAGGGAGAAGCAGTCTTTGTGCCTGGCACGGCACCCGGAGACCAGATCCAGGCCAGAATTGTCAAGGATTGCAAGCGGTATGCTTTTGGGATTGTGGATACCCTGGAAACCGCTTCCCCTGACCGGATTCCGGTGGACTGCCCGGTTGCTGGCCCCTGCGGCGGCTGCAGCCTCCGCCATCTCCGCTATCAGGCGGAGCTGCAGGCCAAAGAGGACTCTGTGGCAGATGCCTTCCGACGGATTGGCGGGCTGGATGTTCCCATCCAACCCATTCTCCCCTCTCCCGAAGTAGACCGCTACCGCAACAAGGTACAGTATCCTGTAGGGAAAGACAAAAACGGGCATCTGTGCATTGGCTTCTATGCTGGCCGCAGCCACCGGATCATTCCCTGTGCTGACTGCAAGCTCCAGCCCGCTGTCCTCAATGAAATCGGCAACACCCTGTGCGGCCTGCTGGAACAATACGGGATTCAGCCTTACGATGAACAAAGCGGAAAAGGACTGGTCCGGCATATATTCCTGCGCCGCGGTGCACACAGCGGACAGATTATGGTTTGCCTTGTATGCACACGACCCAGTCTCCCCCATGCAGACGAAATCATCCGGCAGCTATGCAGCCGCTTTGACGCCATCAGAACCATCCTGATCAACGTCAATCGAGAAAAGACCAATGTCATCCTCGGCTTGAAAAACCAGATTCTCTACGGATCCGGATTCATTGAGGACACGCTTTGTGATGTGCCGGTCCAGCTGGGCCCCCTCTCCTTCTATCAGGTGAACACACCTGGCGCCGAGCAGCTCTACAAGGTTGCTGCGGCGTATGCTGCGCCTACCCCTGACGATTTGCTGCTGGATCTTTACTGCGGCATGGGCACCATCGGCCTGTCCATGGTGCAGCACTGCCGGGAGTTGATTGGCGTTGAAATCATCCCGGAAGCCATTGAAAGCGCCAAGGCCAATGCTTCCCGCATGGGAGCGGATGTTGCAGCCAAGAGTCGCTTTTTCTGTGCGGATGCCGGACAAGCTGCCAGCCGCCTGGCTTCTGAAGGCTTGGCTCCGGACATCATTGTGGTGGATCCTCCCCGGAAGGGCTGCGATCAGGCAACGCTGTCTGCCATTATAAAAATGGCGCCCCGCCGTCTGGTTTATGTGAGCTGCAACCCTGCCACAGCAGCCCGCGACTGCGCTATTCTTGCGCAGTCGGGGTACAGCGTAGACAAGGTCCAGCCGGTGGATATGTTCCCTCGGACGGGGCACGTCGAGTGCGTGATCTTGTTGTCCAAACTTCATTCCAAGCATCACATCGAGATTGAGCTCAAGATGGACGAGCTGGATTTGACTGCTGCGGAGAGCAAAGCCACCTATCAGGAGATCAAAGACTACGTCAAGAAGCAGACCGGCCTGAACGTCACTCCCCTCTACATCGCTCAGGTCAAGCAAAAATGCGGGATCATCGAGCGGGAGTGCTACAACAAGCCCAAGTCGGAGAATTCCAAGCAGCCCCAGTGCCCGCCGGAAAAGGAGAAGGCTATTCGGGAGGCTCTGAAGCACTTTCAGATGATCTGACCACTTCCCTATTATATAATGAAAGAACCGCACACCCACCAGAGTAATTTTGGAGAGTGTGCGGTCTTTTATTTGGGAATTTTTTCCTGTTTTCCAGTTAAATCTATCAGCTCTTTAATACTACCTTTGTTTTCATCGGTTTTGATTTCTATATTGTATTCTTGAGAATATTTATTACCAAGAATATCTTCATAAGCTAATTTTAAAACATATTCACCCAAAATAGAATCATTCTGCTCACTAGAAAAAATATGGCAATAAAAAGATTGTCCTACTTTGAGGGTAAAAACATTCATACCACGGAATTTGTTTCCTTTTTTAGAAAAACAAATATAAGTATTTAAAGCTGCCCCATTTCCAACATTTTCAATATCAAAAGGCATAGATATTAATCTGTATGACTTTAATGACGCTTTCGATCCTGTTATTTCCCATCCAAGTCCTGAAGATTGCAGTAGATCCTCTTGGCTTTTATCTAATTGATCTCGAAACTCAATTGTCTTCGAGCTTACAACAATGTATATTTTTGTAAGTTTATATTCTTTATAATAACTGTGTTTTTCTCTTTTTTGCTGGTCTTCATTTGTTCCATTGAAGAAATTAATTCGTGATTTAGATTTATAATGAGTCAGCGCAAAATAAGGCTTAACTTTATTGATTTCATCCTCATGATAACTTTTTTGTGCAGCATCTATCGACAAATATACACCTACTATTGTAGCAGCAGATCCCAACATTGTCGCATAAAAATCCAAGGCATCGCCTGCTTCCCACTCAGCTGCAAACAATTCACAAGGCAAACTAAACTTAAAAAGGCAATTTATGATAATCGGTATTGCAACAACAAAAATAAGAAAGCCCACCGCAATCTTTAATTTGTGTTTAAAAAAATATTCCTTCACTAACACTTCACCTCACTTCAATCTTTCACACAGCGGCAGCAGTTCCTTCAGCCTTTCAACAATGCGCTTTTGTTCAGCAAGAGGCGGGAGAGGAACAAGTAGTGAATTCCATAAACCACGATTAATGATAGGCGTTGCAGTACCTCCCGATTTTTCTTTCATTAAGTTAATGAAATAGTGAGAGCAAAGGACATTATAGATGTATGCACTCTCACAGACCATAGGAGTAATCGAGTTGATTTGCTGGTTAAAGCTAATTCTTTGTTTTACAATGGCAGCCTTACCAATAGATCCACCTATGCAAACTTGTAAGATCGATTCAGCCTCACAAGTTCTCGCTATTTTCATACCAGCAACTGATAATGACTGATTGTGATAATCGATTTTCCCATTAAATATGTCTCCTGGAGTGATAAAAGGAATATCGTTTCCTTGATACTCAGCATGAGCCTTTGAAGGTGTATTTCCGGTTTGTGTAATTCCAAGATTACCTAATCTAGCCCATATCCATCCCTCGGGAATCTCAAAGGGCTTCTCATCCTCGGTAATTTCGGGCAGGGGCTTTTCTTTTTTGAGCTTGCCTGCTTTGATGAGGCGCTGTTTTTCGGCCTGAATCTGGGCATAAAGTTCTTGGGCGGTGCCTTCTTCCGGGCGCTGCTCCACCAGCTTGCCCTGGATGGCTTGCTGGAGGATGGACTTCTTCATATCTTCGGGGAAACGGCGGTTGAAGTCTTCCAGCTTAGTCCACGCCTGTTCATAGCGGTCCACTAGGGGCAGGAGTTCTTCGATTTTAGCAACAATACGTTTTTGTTCAGCAAGGGGAGGGAGCGGGACAAGGAGATTACAAATGCTAGTATCGTTTAGAGTTTTTCCTTTTATTGCATTTTTGCTTTCTCCCAATTGAGAAATAATGGGCAACACATAAAATAAATACTCTTTTTCTATTCCGTAATCATCGGCAAAAGGATATATTGATATAATCGCTTCATTATGAACAGCATCAATATCGAGAATAGATACTCGACCAACGGTCAACTTAAAGCTCATTAGCAGGGTCCCTGCTCGAGAAATTTTTCCTCCAAATTTATGTGTAATTGCAGCTAAACTTACACATTCTTTTGTTTTACCAATATGCCCACTTTCTGGCATATCAGCAATAGATACCCATGGGATATCGTTTCCCCACCATTCCTGTTCTGCCCGCGGAGGTGTTTTTCCCATAGAGTAGTTGACCAAATTGCCGAATCTTACCCATAGCCATGAATCCGGAATATCAAATGGTATCACTTCATCTGTAATAGGTTCTATTTTTTTCTTATTTTTAAATTTACCTTCTTTGATGAGGCGCTGTTTCTCGGCCTGGATCTGGGCATAAAGCTCCTGGGCAGTCCCCTCCTCCGGGCGCTGCTCTACCAGTTTGCCTTGAATGGCAAGCTGCAAAATGCTGTTTTTGAGTTCCTGCGGGGTCATTCGGCGTTTCCTCCCAGTTTGGCGGCGATCTCAGCCAGAACGCGGTCAATCTCGGCGTTCAGCGATGCCCGCTGCTCCTCATAGCGGTGAATCAGGTCCAGCGGGGCCAGGATTTCTTCTTCCTCATGGGGGTAGCCGCACTGATCCAAGTTGTAGCCCAGATCTTCCGCCAGCTGCTGGGCCGTGAACTGTTTGGCCTTGTCGAAGCCGTCCACCGTCAGCTCCTGACGGTTGTCCCACCACTCCACCACGGGGTCAAAGTGCTCCAGCTTCATGGGCTTGGTCTTGCTGAAATGCTTATAGCCTTCCGGCATATCCAGCCGATAGAACCAGGTGGACTGGGTGGGGCCGGTGTTATCAAAGAAAAGAATGTTGGTGGTGATGGAGGTATAGGGCGAAAAGACGCTGCCCGGCATCCGAACGATGGTGTGGAGGTTGAATTCACTGAGAAGCTTCTTTTTGATGTTCAGTTTGGCGTTGTCGGTGCCGAACAAAAAGCCATCGGGCAGAATTACCGCGGCCCGCCCGCCGGGCTTGAGCCGGTACATAATGACCGACATGAACAGGTCAGCGGTTTCGCTGCTGGCCAAATCGGACGGGAAATGGTTTTTCACGTCGGCTTTCTCGCTGCCGCCGTAGGGCGGATTCATCAGAATGACATCAAAGCTGTCGGCGGCGGTGTAGTCCAGCACGTCATGCAGCAGGGTGTTATCATGATAGACCCGCGGGTTATCCAGATTGTGCAGCAGCAGGTTGGTGATGCAGAGCATATAGGGAAACTGCTTTTTCTCAATGCCATAGATGGAGTTGCTGAAGGCTGCCTCGTCTTCGGTGGTCTTGACCTGCTTGCGCAGCTCCTTCAGCCAGCTGATCAGAAAGCCGCCAGTGCCGCAGGCGAAGTCGGCCATCTGCTCCCCCACCTGGGGACGGATCATCTGGGCCATAAAGTCGGTGACGGCCCGGGGCGTATAGAATTCGCCGGCCGAACCTGCACTTTGCAGCTCTTTCAGAATGGTTTCGTAGATCTCGCCGAAGGCGTGGCTTTCCTCATAGTCATCCAGCTTGAGGTCATCGATGGTATTGACGACCTGCCGCAGCAGGACGCCGTCTTTCATGTAGTTGTTGGCGTCAGCAAAGGTGGTCTGGACAATGGCCTTACGGATGGGGGTATCGGCATTCACCGGAAGATTCTTCAAAGTCGGGAACAAGGTATTGTTGACGAAGTCCAGGAGTTTGTCTCCGGTCATCTCCTTCCCGTCTTTTCTGGCTGCCCAGTTCTCCCAGCGGCAGGGCTCCGGAATGATAGATTGATAGTTTTCATCCTCCCATTCCCAGTCCGCCTCTTTGGTGGCGTATACCTTCAAAAACAGCAGCCAGGTGATCTGCTCGATGCGCTGGGCGTCGCCGTTGATGCCGGCGTCGTTGCGCATGATATCCCGCAGCCGTTTGACAAATCCAGATAAATTGCTCATGTTGATTTTGATACCTTTCTATGGTTACTTCCCGTAATTCTTAATCATATCCGCAGCTCGCTGCCTTGTAAATTCCCACGTATCAGGAACTTTGTCTGTAGTGCCGCTCCCTACTGCACGAGGACCCCAAGTATGATTTTCATACAAGATGGTATCTCCGCGCCCTCCGGCGGAAACATTCATCGCCTGTGCAATCTCAGCAGGGGTAGCCAGGTACATCCGGGGCATCTCATTGTCATTTGTCCCCTGGAACTGAACCAGGCAAAAAATGATTCCCTTTTTGTCATTAGCCTCTTGCCATGCCTGGATGGCCTGATGGTAGTCGCAGCCTTTTTTGTATCCTTGGGTCAATCCCCAGCTGCCATCACGGCTGCCCTTTACCGATATTTTCAGCGTTTTACCGCCCGATTCCACAATCAAATCATACCCAGGCTGATTTGCTCCATATTGAACGGAAACATAAAATGCGTATCTGGCAAACTGTGCCGCAGCGAAGGCCTCTGCCGAAACGCCAACATGCCATGATGTCAATTCTTCCATTTTATACTACCTCGCTGGTATAGATCTCGTTTTCCAGCTCCTTTACGGCCTTCAAATACCCATCTTTCCCGCCAAAATAGCTGGCGATCTTGGCCGGCCTGCCCATTTTGACAAACGGGTCCAGCTTCAACACCTCTGTCTTTTCGATCTCATAGATGCCAGTGTTCATGTATTTGTCCAGCAGCGCCTCCAAGACTTCCCTGGCTGCTCCGCTGTACTTGCTCAGAAAATCCCGCTTCTTGACATTGTTGGCCCGCTCCCGTCGGGTCAGAGGCTTCTTGTCAAAGGCCACATGGCAGATGAAGTCAAAGTCATCCACATCGGCCATCCCCTGCTGTTCCTTCACCTGTTCCAGATCAATGCCGCGCTGGCGGAGCAGGTCTCGAATGGCTTCCTTTTTCTCTTCGGCGCCCCACTGCCGGATAAAATTGTCCAGAGAAGCATATTTGCCCAGAATGTTTTCTTTGGTGTAGTCCACGATGCTTTCCTGGCGCAGAAGCTTGCCATCCGTGTCATAAATTGAGACCGTTTTCTGAATGATACGGACCTTGCAGCCCTTTTCGTCCACAATCGGCGTAGGCAGCTTTCCATGGGAATCAGGAGCCGGAGGGTTCCCGTCGGGGAGTTCTTTCGGGGGCAATTCTTTACCTTTGGACGCGCCAAACTCCTCGTCGATTTCCAGAGGGCCGTCCCAATCCGGATCGGCAAACAGGCGGGTGACATTTCGGAAGTCCATCACCGCAAAATGGGTCTTGCCATCCTTTTCCCGCAGCCGGGTTCCCCGTCCGATGATCTGCTTGAACTCGGTCATGGAGCCGATCATTTCATCCAGAACAATCAGCTTGGTCATCTTACAGTCAGCCCCAGTGGAAAGGAGCTTGGAGGTCGTAGCGATAACCGGATACTTTTGGGTCACCGAAGAAAACTGCTTGATCTTCCCTTTGCCGATTTCGTCACTGCCAGTGATCCGAACCACATAATCAGGGTTCTTCTTCACCATATCCTGATTCAGCTGGGCCAGCATATCCCGCATTCGCAGGGCTGCGTCCTCCGTGGCACAGAACACAATGGTTCGGGCCATCCGGTCTGTACTCTTGAGGTAACGGGTGATCTCCTGGGCCACTTCCCGGATTCGATCCTTTATAATAATGCTGTAGTCATAGTCGCTGTTGGTATAGATGCGGTCTGGTATCTCGTTGCCATAGATATCCAGCTGGCCCTTTTGGGGACGCCATCCTTCTCCGATATTGGTGGTGATATTGATGACCTTGAAGGGGGCAAGGAAGCCATCGTCAATGCCTTCCTTCAGGCTATAGGCATAGACAGGCTCTCCAAAATAGCTCAGATTGGAAATGTACTTGGTTTCCTTGGGCGTGGCAGTCATACCAATTTGAATGGCATTCGAGAAGTACTCCAAAACCCGCCGCCAGCGGCTTTCCTCCTTGGCTGATCCCCGGTGACACTCATCCACAATAATCAGGTCAAAGAAATCCGGCTGGAACAGTTCCCGGAAGTGCTCCTTGTCATCATCTCCCACCAGCTGCTGGTACAGAGAAAAATATACCTCATAGGATGTAATGGTATTGGGGTTGTCGTTTTTGACATTGATTTTGTGAATGGTTTTCTGCAGCGGGGCAAAGTCCTGCTCAATGGACTGATCCACCAGCATATTGCGGTCTGCCAGGTAGAGAACTTTGTGGACGGTTTCACTCTTTAAGAGCCGGTAGACAATCTGGAACGCAGTGTAGGTCTTGCCGGTACCGGTAGCCATTACCAAAAGAAGCCGCTTCTGTCCCCTGGCGATGGCGTCAACCGTTCGGTTGATGGCAATGCGCTGGTAGTAACGTGGCGGATAGGTATTTTGGCTGGAGTAATAGGGCTGGTTCATGGCCGTTTCCTGTAAAGGAGTCAGCCCAGATTCCTTTTTGAAGCGCTCCGTCAGTTCTGCTTCGGTGGGAAATTCGTCCAGCCCAAACTGCCGCTCAGCCCCAGTAAGAAAGTCATGCTCTGCAAACCCATCTCCATTGGAGCTGAAAGCAAATGGCAGGTCCAGCATTTTGGCATAGTTCATCGCCTGCTGCAGACCTTCTGATATCTGGTGATTGTTATCCTTGGCCTCGATTACAGCAATCGGATTGTTGGGGCTGAGGTAGAGCAGATAGTCAGCCCGCTTCCCCTTTTCACGAACAGCAAGGTTCCCCTTTAGGCTAATCTTGCCGTCTGTGACCTGGGTTTCCATCGTAATCTTTTGACGGTCCCACTTGGAAGTCACGGCGGGGGTTATGTACTGCAGCTTGATATCTTCTTCGGTCATATCTTTTTTCTGAAGAACCATGGTCATGAACCGGACCTCCTCGATTGATTTTTGAGAATCTGCTCTATACCTGGATATTGCTCAATAAGTTTATCAAATCTATTATACCAAAATAGGTATCATACAACAATATAGAAACAGGTGCTTTTATAGTAAGAGGCCAGTGAGAATTGCTCCCACTGGCCTCTAGTATACAGGGCTATCCCCTGTAGATTTCAGGATCAATCAAAACGACTTGCTTTCCAGTTCTCTGGGCATACCGAACTGTGAAAGCAGTTCCGCCACGGGGTTCACCATTGTACACTGCCAGGACTAAGCCGGCATGGTCCACCAGAAAGCGATTGCGCTCCATCATACAGCTTTTACTGTAGTCTCTGCTGACATAGATGATGGAATCCGCTTGATCCAAAATGGATCGGTAACAAAGTTGTGCGGGATAGGTCCATTGATCGGCCTGGGTTCTGCAAGGCAGAATACAGTGAAGCTTCAGTTCAGGATGGGCTTCTCTCAGTTCAAGGACATCTAGGGCAGCCCAAGTGTCTGTACCTTCTGCCATACCAGACAAAAAGTCGGTGTATCCATTTCGGGCCAGCAAGGCTATTTCCTGCTGAAGAGCTGCTTTTAAGTGCTTGCATCCGGCGTCTTCTTCGTTATATCCCCAGGGGAACTTCCTGGGTCTATGTCCTGTAAATGCACAGGCCAATCGTACCATCACCAAATCTCCCCTTTTGTATGGCCAAATAATAGCCATATTCTATGGCCATTATATCAGCCATAATAGAGAAAGTAAAGGGGATGATCTTATGATTTGCTACTCGCCCTTATGGAAAACAATGGCCGAAAAGCAAATGACAACCTATACCCTCCGCTTCAAATACGGCATGAGCCATGCTACCGTTCAGCGCTTGCAGGCTGACATGCCAGTCTCTACCCACACCTTGAATAAGCTCTGTGAGATTTTACAGTGTCGCCTGGAAGATGTGGCGGTATATATCCCAGATCAAAAATGACAGCTCTGCGTCCTGAATGCAGAGCTGTTTTTGGTTTTATAAAGATTCCAAAGATTTCTCTTTGGCTCCGGGAGTTTATGAGGGGCTGAGGTCCCCTCTTAGCAAGACCATCCTGTAGCAAAACGGAGAGGATGGTCATCAAAGGGCACCCAGCCCTTTGAGCCGGAAGAATCCAAAGAAACCGCGCCAGGGTTTCGTGGCACACGACTTTGGTTGCAAAGTCTAGAGCAAACCCAGAAAATAGAGTGAAGTCACCGCCGCACTGTACAGCAGTGGTATGATAAATGTGGAGATGATGAATATGCTTCACAATGAATCACG